>CAXBAZ010000974.1:0-1737 GCA_963973395.1 uncultured Acidimicrobiaceae bacterium | reverse complement strand
ATCGAGAACGTCGCCGGCGGCACCGCGAACGACACGCTGATCGGCGACAACGGCAACAACACCTTCTGGGGCGGCGCCGGCAACGACTCGCTCCAGGGCGGTGGCGGCAACGACATTCTGCAAGGTAATGCCGTCGCCGACACGATGGTCGGCGGCACCGGAAACGATACCTACTACGTCAACGAGGCGGGCGACCGGGTGACCGAACTCGCCGGCCAGGGCATCGACACCGTCCAGACCGAAATCTCGATGGGGCTTCCGGCGAACGTCGAGAACATGCTGCTGCTCGGCACGGGCAACATCGACGGCTACGGCAACGGCGGCGCCAACACCATCACCGGCCAGGCCGGCAACAACCTGCTGGTCGGACGCGGCGGCAGCGACGAACTCGTCGGCCTCGGCGGCAACGACTGGCTCCAGGGCGACGGCGGGCTCGTGTTCGACGGTTCGGCGACCGCCGCCGTCGAGATCCGCGACGTGGCGGATATGGCGTCGACGGCCTTCAGCATCGAGCTGGATGTCCGCACCACGGACACCACGAAGACCCACGCGCTGTTCTCCTACGCGACGGGCGGGTACCCGAACGACAACGACATCCTGATCTTCAACCAGCAGAACGTGCAGGTTTGGATCAACAACGTCGCGGTCTCGACGGGCCTCAACATCGCCGACGGCGCCGATCATCGCCTGACGGTGACCTGGCAGAGCGCTTCGGGCGATCTGCGGGTGTACGACAACGGCAACCAGGTCTTCAGCACGACGCATCAGGCCGGATACAGCCTCGCGGCGAACGGCACGATCGTCCTCGGCCAGGAGCAGGACGTCGAAGGCGGTCTCTACAGTGCGTCCCAGGCGTTCAAGGGCGACATGTACGGCATGCGCTTCTGGGATCGCGCCATCTCGGCGACCGAGGCGGCCCGTTCCGCGGTGATCGACCCCGGCGAGGCCGGGCTGGTCGCCGACCTGCGCCTGATCGACGGGGCCGGACGCACGACGACGGACGCCACGGGCAAGCACACGGTCGACCTGGTCGGGTCGGTCGCATGGATCGCTTCGGCCGACGTGATGAAGGGCGGCATCGGCAACGACACCTACGTGGTCGACCATGTCGGCGACCAGGCCCTCGAAGGTGTCGGTGCGGGCATCGACACGGTCCGGGCGTCGATCGACTGGACGCTCGGCGCCAACCTGGAGAACCTCACCCTCATCGGCGACCAGAACCTCACCGGTACCGGCAATGCCGGCAACAACGTCATCACCGGCAATTCCGGCAACAACCACCTGCTCGGCGGCGACGGTGTCGACACCCTGATCGGCGGCGCCGGCGACGACCTTTTGGATGGTGGGTCCAACATCGACAGCTTCGATGGCGGCAGCGGCTTCGACACGGTCACTTATGCCTTCGCACCGGCTACGGCTCCGGTGGACGTCGACCTCGCCCGCGGGGATATGCGCTTCGTCGGTGCGGCAACGGCGCTCGAGGCGATCGTCAACGTCGAAGGTGTGATTGGTGGCGCCGGGCATGACCGGCTCACCGGTGATGCCGGAGATAACTTCTTCGACGGAGGAGCGGGTAACGATCAACTGTATGGTTTAGACGGTGACGATCGACTGGAAGGCGGTATCGGCAACGACTTTCTTTATGGTGGCGATGGCGACGACTGGATGTCGGGTGGCATCGGGGCTGACTTCTTCGATGGTGGCGCCGGCAATGACACCGTCTCCTATGAATTCGCC
>CAXBAZ010000973.1:0-1742 GCA_963973395.1 uncultured Acidimicrobiaceae bacterium | reverse complement strand
CGTACTCGATGCCGTTGTGGATCATCTTCACGAAGTGCCCGGCACCGGACGGACCGCAATGCAGCCAGCCCTGCTCTTCGGGTGACGGATCACCCTCGCGGCCGGGAGTCCGCTCGGCGGTGTCGACGCCTGGTGCCAGCGAGGTGAAGATCGGTTCGAGTTCTTCGACCGCCTCACGATCGCCCCCGATCATCAGGCAGTAGCCGCGCTCGAGACCGTGTACTCCGCCGCTCGTGCCCACGTCGAGGTAGTGGATCCCACGGTCGGCGAGCAGCGGCGCGCTGCGATCGACGTCGTCGCGGTACAGAGAGTTCCCACCGTCGATGATGGTGTCGCCCTCGTCGAGCAGCGGAGCGAGCTCGTCGACCGTGCTCCCGACGAAAGCGGCCGGGATCATCACCCACACGTGGCGTGGCCGGTCCATCGCGGCGACCAGCTCGGCCATCGAGCGGGCCGGTGTGGCACCCTCGGCGGCGAGTTCGTCGATCGGTTCGGCGTTGTGGTCGTAGACGACACATTCGTGACCGTCGGCCATGACCCGTCGCACCATGTTGGCGCCCATCCGCCCGAGTCCGATCATGCCGAGTTGCATCGTCCGTGGTTGCGTCGTTCGTTCCATACGTTCAGCCTGCCATGAGCGGGCACCACCGCGACAGGGCTCCCCGGGCTACTACGTTGGGGACGTGGCAGACGAGAGCACCGCCGCCCCCGACTCGTCGGAGATCACGTCGTGCGTGAGGTCCGAGCGGGCGCTGGTCGATGCGATCGGGTCGATGCCCGACACCGACCCGGCGGCGCCGTCGCGACTTCCCGACTGGACGATCGGTCATGTGATGACGCACATCGCCCGCAACGCCGACGGCCTGCTCTCCATGTTCTCGGGCGCGCACCAGTATCCGCACGGCCTTGACGGGCGCAACGCCGACATCGAGGCCGGCGCGACCCGGTCGTGGGACGTGCTCGTCGACGACGTCACCTCGCGGAGTCTGGCGGTCGCTGCCGCGCTCGCCGAGCGAACCGACTGGTCGGGCACGGTCCAGATGCTTCCGGGAGAGCGCCCGCTGGCCCAGGTGCCCATCTTGCGTCAGCGCGAAGTCGAGGTGCATCGGGTCGACCTCGGGCTCGGCTACGAGTTCACCGACATGCCGACCGACTACGTCCGCCGAGATCTGCGCTTGACTGAGATGCTGTGGACGGCGCGCAAGCCGATGGGCATGACCGATCTGCCGGACGCGGCGCTGGCACTCGACCCACCGACCCGGCTCGCCTGGCTGATGGGCCGCGTCGACGTGCCCGGCCTCGACCCCGCCGGGCTCTTCTGACGGATCCGTGGCGGGGTCCGGTTCAGCGACTCGAAGCGGAGTGCACCATCAGGTCGGTATGCCGCGCCAAGGTCATGAAGTCGGTGTCGGAGTGGATGACCTCGGCGCCGTGGCGGACGGCCACGGCGCCGATGAGGCAGTCGATCAACTTCCGGACGGTGTCGCCGCGGGCTCGACAGGAGCGGTACATCGATGCGGCGGCCTCGTAGTCGGCCGGCGTGGTGGGCAGTACCGATGCCCGGGCGAGCAGACCGCGGAGCTGGATCAGATGGCGTTCGTCGCGAGCGCCGGCGAGGACTTCCATCGAGATCGCGTCGCAGATCGCGAGATCGGCGTCGAGCAATCGATCGACGGCATCGCAGACCGGCGAGCCGGTGTCGAGGAGGAACTCGATCCATGCCGAAGTGTCGACGAGGATCA
>CAXBAZ010000972.1:0-1746 GCA_963973395.1 uncultured Acidimicrobiaceae bacterium | reverse complement strand
CCCGACGGCGGCGCGCTGGCGAAGATGCTGCCGCTGTTCAAGCTGGGCCTCGGCGGACGGTTCGGCTCGGGCGATCAGTGGATGAGTTGGATCTCGATCACCGACGAGGTGCGCGCGATCACCCACCTGCTGACCGCCGACGTCGAGGGTCCGGTCAACCTCACCGCCCCCAATCCGGTCAGGAACCGGGAGTTCGCCGATGTGTTGGGCGACGTCGTGAACCGCCCGTCGTTGCTCCCGGTCCCCCGGTTCGGGCCGAAGCTCCTGCTCGGCGGGGAACTGGCCGACGCCCTGCTGTTCGAGGGCCAGCGCGTCGACGCCGCCGTGCTCGGTGCCGACGAGAACTTCTCGTTCCTGCACCCCGATCTCACGACCGCACTCCGCGCCGTGCTCGACCGGTGACCCGGGCATCCGCGAGATCGTCCACCGGCGATGCGCCGATCGTCGTCGTGGGCGCCGGCCTCGCCGGACTCGGTTGTGCCGTCGCGCTCCACGATGCCGGTCGCGAGGTGGTGGTGCTCGAGGCGAGCGACGGCGTGGGCGGGCGGGTCCGCACCGATGCGGTCGACGGGTACCTCCTCGATCGTGGCTTCCAGGTGCTGCTCACCGCATATCCCGAGGCGCACCGGCAGCTCGACCTCGACGCACTCGACCTCCGGGCGTTCGACCCCGGCGCGCTGATCCACGACGGTGACGCCGCATCGGTGATCGTCGACCCGTTCCGCTCGCCGACGCGCCTGCTCGACGCCGTCCGGAGCCCCGCGGCCACCCTGACCGACAAGCTGAGGATCGCCCGCCTGCGCCGCCGTCTCCAGGCCGTGCACCCCGCCACGCTGCTGCAGGGCCCTGATGCCACGACGCACGACGCGTTGCGTGCGGACGGCTTCTCCGATCGGACGATCGAACGGTTCTTCCGCCCGCTGTTCGGCGGGATCCAGCTCGATCCCGAGCTCACCACCTCGCGCCGCATGTTCGACGTGATCTTCCGCACGCTCGCCGACGGCGACTCCGCGGTCCCGGCCGCCGGGATGCAGGCGATCCCCGAACAGCTCGCCGCGCGCCTCCCCGCCGGCGCGGTCCGGCTCGACACCCCCGTCGTGCACGTCGCCGGCGACGGCGTCGACACCGGCGACGGACACGTGCGGGCGTCCGCGGTGGTCGTCGCCACCGAAGGTCCAGCCGCGGCGCGGTTGCTCGACCTGCCCCCGACCGGTTCCAAACCGGTGAGCGCCGTCTACTTCGCCGCCCGCCGCGCACCGACCGACGAGAAGCTGGTCGTGCTCAACAGTCGCCCCGGCCCGGTGCTGAACGCGGCGGTGATGACCAACGTGGCGCCGGGCTACGCACCTGCGGACCGCCACCTGATCGTCGCCGCGATGCCGGGCGAGATGGGGCCGCCCGCCGCTCTCGAGCGCGCCGCCCGTGCGACGTTCCGGAGCTGGTGGGGCCCGATCGTCGACGATTGGGAACTGCTCCACACCTACCGCATCGAACACGGGCAACCGGCCCAGCCGGTGCCCTTCTCACCCAAACGATCGATCGTGGTCCGCGACGGCCTGTTCGTGTGTGGCGATCACCGCGACACGGCGTCGATCCAGGGTGCGATGTACTCCGGGCGGCGCTGTGCCGAGGCTCTACTGGCCGGCGTTGCCGGCTGAACCCATTGCGCGACGCAACAGTTGCAGCCGGTGAGCATGCCGCTCGATATCATGGTCACATGACCGCTGCCCGATGGCTCGACGACTC
>CAXBAZ010000971.1:0-1752 GCA_963973395.1 uncultured Acidimicrobiaceae bacterium | reverse complement strand
TCCGATGGTCCAGTAGGTCTGGCCGACGCCGCCGTGCGGTTGGACGCCCTGCAGGCGGTCGTCGTAGGCCACGATCGTGTTGACGACGTACAGGTAGATCTCGGCCGGATCGGCGTTGAGGAACCGGAACGCCTCGTGGTAGACCTCGGCGCGTTCTTCCTCGACGGAGGTCTGGCGGCCGGCCGCCCACAGCTCGTCGAGCTCCGGTCGGCAGTACGAGATCAGGTTCGCTCCCGTCCGGGCGGACGAACAGGTCGTGTACGTCTCGACCGCACTCGGATCGATCGTGAAGTCGGCCCCGCTGACCCAGAATCCGTCGAGCGTCCCGATCGGCTGCTCGCGGATGCCGTCGATCAGACCACCGGTGTCGGTGTTGATGATCTCCCAGTTGATACCGACGTCCGCCATCTGCGCCTGAGCGATCGCGATCGCCGTGTCGACGTAGCTCCGGCCGGGCCGGTGGTAGAAGGTGAGCGTCGTGTTCGGGTCCCAGGCGCCGTCGGCCTCGGCCTCGGCCAGCAGTTCGCGGGCGCGGTCGGGGTCGAAGGTGTACTCGATCAGGTCCGGGTACTCCTCGACCGTCGGGATCGCCCACTCGGGGCTGATCTGGCGGATGTTCGTGACCGGGGTCGTGCAGTATCCGAGCATCGCCTGCTCGCAGATGCCTTCGCGATCGATGGCGAACAGCATCGCCTGACGCACGCGTGGATCGAGCGAACCGTCGTCGTGCATCAGCGACCACAGGTCGGGAGCGACGCCGACCGCCGAGCCGACGGTCACGCCCTCGATCCCCTCGATCCGCTCGACGTCGACGGGGTCGAGGGGCGAGACGAAATCGAGCTCGCGGGTCTCGAGCTGCGCCGTCATGACGTCCGTCGAGACGACTCGCATGAACACCTGCTCGAAGCCCGGCGTGCCGAGCGACCAGTTGTCGTTGCGCTCGAGTTCGACGTACTGCCCGGCCACGAACTCGACGACCTTGTACGGCCCGCTCGACACCGGAACCGTCTGGAAGTACTCGTGATCGAGCAGCTCGCCGTGGGGCACGTCGCCGAGCACGTGGCTCGGCAGGATCGGCAGGTCCTCGCCGAGCGCCGCGATGTTGTTCAACCACGGAGCGTTCGGTGTCTCCAGCTCGACCGTGACGGTCAGGTCGTCGACGATCTGCAGGCCGGCGATCTCATCGGCTTCGCCGTCGTTGAACTCGGTCTGGCCCAGGACGCCACCGATGCGGCCCGCCATGTTGGCGATGCTGGCATCGAGGTAGATCCCGAGGCTCATCGCGACGTCGGCCGAGGTCATCGGCGTTCCGTCGCTCCACTCGATGTCGGGCTTGAGAGTGAGCGTGGCGACCGTTGCGTCCGGTGACATCTCCCACGACTCGAGGATCCTCGAGAAGATCTGGTTGTTGTTGTCAGGCTGCAGCAACGGCATGAAGATGGCCTGGAACACCTGTCCCTGACCCTGGCCGCCCGCCGTCATCGGAACGAGGTCGGGCGACTCCTCGGACATCACGACCTGCAGGACGTGCTCGGACGTCTCGCCCGGTTCGCTCGTCTCCTCCGCGGAACCCGATGCGTCGTCGGTCGCCTCCGAATCGTCGGTCGCCTCGGCGTCGTCGGTCGCCTCGGCATCGTCGGAACCGTCGGTCTGACCGGAATCGTCGGTGGCCTCGGTGGTGTCCGCATCTCCATCGTTCGGAGACGGGTCTGCGTCGTCGTCGCCACCACAGGCGGCGACGGTCAGGGCGAG
>CAXBAZ010000970.1:0-1753 GCA_963973395.1 uncultured Acidimicrobiaceae bacterium | reverse complement strand
GGCCCACTCGCCGTCACGGTGCGGTCGCCAGTCCAGATCGCCCTCGCGGCGGTGACCGTGGCCGCCGCCGGGCGGTCGACCCACGTCGCGCTCGGCACGTCGAGCTCCCTCGTGGCGCGCTGGCACGGTCGTACCCGTGCCGGGGCAGCCGAGCGTCTCGAGCAGACGCGGAGCGACGTCGTGACGCTGCTCGACGGCGGCCGTGTGAACGGCTACCGGCTGCCGCACCTGGCCGACCGGCGACCGACGGTCACGGTCGCGGCGTTCGGGCCGCGCGCCGTCGGGAGCGCCCGCTCGGCCGATCGGATGGTGCTCAACATGGTCACGGTCGAGAGTGCGTCGCGGCTCGCCCCGGAGCACCCGAACACCGCGGTGTGGCTGTGCGCGGCGGTCGACCCGACCGACGACGAGCGGGCCTGGTTGTCGCGCGGGCTCGTCGGCTACCTGGCTGCGCCGGGTTACGGCGAGATGTTCGCCGAGGCCGGCTACGGAGAGCTCGTCGAGTTCGCGAGGACGCGGCCCGGTCCGAAGGAGGTGTTCGCCCGGATGCCGCCCGATCTGATCGACCGGGTCGGGCTCGTCGGCTCCGAGGCGGAGATCCGCGACCGGATCGCGGCGTACGCGGCGGCGGGCATCGCCGAGGTCTGTCTCGTGCCGCCGGCCCCGGATCTCCCGTCGGCTCGACGCACCCTCGAGCTGCTCGCGCCGAGTGGAGCCGTCAGATCATCGCCGCGTTGAAGTCGACCGCCAGCAGGAACTTGCCGAGCGTCTCGTTCAACTTGGGTGCGACCATGATGTGCTGGGTGACGACGTGGGCGTCACGGACACACCGTCCGAGCACGCTCGCGTCGTAGACCGCCGTACCGCCCGCCAACGTCCATGCGGTGTCGACGACCGCGACACACGTGGTCGCCGCGTGAGCGGCCGCCAGCCGCATCGCCACCCGCGTCTCGACGTCGACCGCGCGGCCGTCGACCGCCGCATCCCAGGCGGCGCCGACCTCGGCTCTGAGCAGCGCCCGTGCCGACCGCCAGTTCGCCTCCGCACGTGCGAACTCGGTTTGGGCATACGCGCTCTCCGCCAACGATCGTGTCGAGTACTGGGGCTTCTTCGCCCCGGCCAGTTCGGCGCACTCGTCGAGAGCTCGCCGACCGATACCGAGTCCCGTCGCGGCGATCCCGAGCGCGAGCAATGTGAAGTTCGGGAACCGGCTGATCGGCTCGTCGATCACGGCCCGCTCGCCCACCGCGTACGTGAACTCGGTGGGCACGAACGCGTCGTCGACCGAGAAGTCGAGCGAACCGGTGCCGCGCATGCCGGCGGTGTGCCAGGTGTCGTGGAACGTGATCTGGTCGGGCGAGAAGAAGCACACCCGCTGCGAGCCGTCGTCGCACCGCGCTCCACCCACGATCCATTCGCAGTGCTGTGTGCCGCTCCCCCATTGCCAGCGGCCCGTCACGCGGTAGCCGTCGCCGTCGCGGGTGCCGACCGCGTTGGGTGCGAACACGCCACCGGTCGCGGTCGCCGTCGACGGGAACACCTTCCGGGCGATCTCGGGAGCGAGGAACGACGCGAGCGACGACGTCGTCGACGCGATGCCGGCGCACCACCCTGCCGATCCGTCCGCCTCGGCGACCTCCTGCACGGCGTCGATCATGTCGACCGGTCCCGTGCCGGCCCCGCCATACACCTTGGGCAGACACATCGTGAACAGTCCCGCCTCCGCCAGCGCGGTGACCGTCGGCGGCGGTAG
>CAXBAZ010000969.1:0-1756 GCA_963973395.1 uncultured Acidimicrobiaceae bacterium | reverse complement strand
CGCGCCGCCAGCTACGCGACCAACCCGCACAAGTGGATGGGCGTCAACTTCGACTGCACCCTGTTCTGGGTGACCGACCGCGCCGCACTGCTCGGCGCGCTGAGCATCCTGCCGGAGTATCTCCGCTCGGACGCCGCAGAGTCGGGACGGGCGATCGACTACCGCGACTGGCAGGTTCCGCTCGGGCGTCGCTTCCGGGCGCTGAAGCTCTGGTTCACGATCCGGCTCGACGGCGTCGAGTCGATCCGCCGGCGCATCCGTCGCGACGTCGACCTCACGCAGGAGCTCGCGGCCTGGGTCACGGCCGACGATCGGTTCGAGGTGGTCGCCGCCCACCCGCTCAACCTGCTGTGCCTGCGCGTCGCCGGACCGGACGACGCGGCGACGGACGCTCTGATCACGGAGATCAACGACCGCGGCGAAGCCCACGTCACCCGCACACTGCTCGACGGTCGTTCGGTGATGCGGGTCAGCATCGGCGCTCGCACCACCGAACGTTCGCACGTCGAGGCGTTCTGGGGTTCGCTCGTCGATCGCGTCGCGACATGAGCCACGTCGCGGTGGTCGGGGCGGGGGTCGCCGGTGCATCCGTGGCGTTTGCCGCCGCCCGCGCGGGCGCGACGGTGACGCTGATCGACGACGCGCGGACCGGGCGGGCGACCGCGGCGGGTGCCGGCATCATCGCCCCGTGGGCGTCGTCGCTGAGCGGCGACACGTATCGACTGTACGCGGCCGGCGCCGACGGATATCCCGACGTGCTGGCGGCACTCGCCGACGTCGGAATCGACGACGTCGGTCACGCCACGAACGGGGCGCTCGTCGTCGCCCCGGATGGCGGCCCCGGCGCCGACATGGCCCACCGGCTCACGACCCGGTGCGCTGAGTCGGCGGTGGCGGGCATCCCCGAACCGGTCGCTGCCGAGGCGGCCCGCACGATGTTCCCACCGCTCGCCGAGGGCTGGGAGGGCTGGTTCGTGCCGGGCGGCGCCCGGGTCGACGGTCGCCGATTGGCGGCCGGCCTCGTGGAGGGCGTCGTGCGACTCGGTGGCACGGTCCGCACCGGCACGGCCGCGATCGATGCCGGCCGGGTGATGATCGACGGTGCGCGGCTCGACGCCGACACCGTCGTGGTGGCCGGCGGGGCGTGGACCGGCGAACTCCTCGCCGCGCGCGGCCACGTCGTGCCCGTCGCGGCCCAGCGCGGTCAGATCTGCCATCTCTCGCTCGCCGGGGCCGACACCGGCCGGTGGCCGTCGGTGCTCCCGGTCGCCGACCACTACATCGTGCCGTTCGACGCCGGCAGGGTGGTGGTCGGTGCCACCCGCGAACCCGGCGTCGCCGATCCCCGGATCACCGCCGCCGGCGTCGCCCACGTGCTCGATCGAGCGCTCGGCCTCGCGCCCGGCCTCGCCGAGGCGACGCTGCTCGAGACGCGGGTCGGCCTGCGCCCGTTCCCGACGGTCGGCCACCGGCCCACCATCGGGCGCATCCACGACGACACGTGGGTGGTGACGGGCTTCGGCGCGATCGGCCTGACGATCGGTCCGATGATCGGATTCAGGGTCGCCGGACTGATCGGTGGCGGTGCCGACGATGCGCTGCTCGCCCCGTTCTCGCCCGGGACCCAGGAAGACGGGCGCGCCACAGAGCCGTAACTACACCGGTGGAGTTCTCCACAGGGACGTCCACAGTCTGTGGGTGAGTTACCCCGTGCATCCCCGGACGAACCCTGCATGCCGAACGAAGCCTGCATGCC
>CAXBAZ010000968.1:0-1757 GCA_963973395.1 uncultured Acidimicrobiaceae bacterium | reverse complement strand
CCAAGACACACGAGGCCAAAGCCCTGGCCGCAGCGGCGGTGACGCTTGAGTCGGAGGTGGCCGCAGAAGTCACTGCCGAATGCGAGCTTCCCGTCAAGCACGTGGCGCAACTCATCGAGGTTCTCCGCCGCTCAGCCGCGGAACACGACGGGATGGTCTCAGCCGCTGTCGGGGCGCTGACGCAGCGACTGTTCACTGGCTGGCAGTTCAAGACCGCCTCGGAGGGGCTGCTCTCCGTGTCGTGCACCGCACGGGTCCCGCTGGCGGACGGGCATACCGTCGAGCTCCAGCTCTCGGGGGTCGTTCCCAACACGAAGAAGGGTCGCGGCGCCAAGAAGCCCTACCAGCAGATGCTCCTTCATGAGCTCCTCGACGGGGCCAGCTTCGAGCAGATCGCCGACCGGTTGCCGGTGGCAACCAGCCGCGATGCGCTCTACCGGCAGTCTCGCGACGAGTTCACTGCGCTCGGCGTCGCCACCTACCGGGTTCAGGCCCTCCTGGACCACCCCCACCGCGAGGCCCTACGGGCTGTCTGGGTCGCCCGAACCGGCCTGCAACCCGACCAGCGGACGTGGACCGCCGGGTTCGAGTCCCACATGAACGCGACGTACACCTCCGACACGTGGGCGAAGGCGGCGTGTCCCACCACGCGGATGTCAGACATCCACCGGGTGTTCGCCGCCCTCGACCAGCAGCCGGAGGGCATGGACCTCTACGAGCTGGCGGCGGCTGCTGGCGTCGACGCCAGCTTCGTCCGACGTCTCCTGAATCCCAGCGGGTCAAAGGACAAGGCCGGCGGGCACCGGCAGTGGCCTCGGTTCCTCGAATGGGTGCCGGGGCGTGTCGGCGTCGAGGTTCGTGCGTACCCGTGCCCGCATTCGGACTGCCCTGCGCCCCCCATGCACCGGTGGGCGACCGCCGCCGTGTTCCTCCCCGAGACTGCGCCGGAGCCTGGCGGCATCGGCGGCGCCCTGTGCCCCGCATGCCGTCGCCTGCCACTTCTCGCATTCGCCGGTGTCGTCTTCCCAACCGCCTGGCTCATTCCTGTCGCCCGTACGACTCAAGGGAACTCCGGCAGCGTGCGGTCACAGCAGATGACCGTCGCGGTCGACGTACCCGCCGTTGCGGCGATCGCTGCCACTGCCGCCACGGTGAGCCTCGACGAGCTCATCACCAGCGAGGGTCTCACCCGCAGTGTCGTGAAGCAGATCCTTGCTGAGGCGCAGATCAAAGGGCAGCGCCGGCGGGGACGAGGCGGCTCGGTTCTGCTGTTCCCCGCCGAAGCGGCTCGCAACGCCATTGCCAGCGCCTTCGGCCCCGGGCGCCGGAACCGGCTCGCCTACAACCACGGAGCCCTCACGATCAGCGCCGCAGCGAAGACCGCCTGCGTGACCCGCCGAGAGATCGAGGACGCCGTGGAAGCGGGCGAGCTCGAAGCCCACCTCGTACGCAACGGCGCGAAGCGCTTCCTGCCCGAGGACCTCGATCGCTGGAGCACCACTCGCTCGTCCAGCTTGACGTGACCAGTTGTGGTCGGCGGTGTCGGTGAAGCCAAGGAGCAGCACCAGTCACGGCCGTCGTGTTCGCCCACTGAGCCGCCGAGCGGCGCGAAGAACGAAGGCCGGCCACGCTGGGGCCGTACTTCGAGCTGCTTGTGCGTCAGCGCAGGGCGGCCTGAAGCCAGCGGCCGACCAGCCTGCAACCGTCAGCGTCAAGGTCCACCGATGCCGTGACCCGGGGCGAGTGGGCGCTCGCCG
>CAXBAZ010000967.1:0-1758 GCA_963973395.1 uncultured Acidimicrobiaceae bacterium | reverse complement strand
GTGGTCCGGCGAGAGCGGCCGCACGCTGCTCGACGCCAGGGTGACGATCGTCGGTGGCGGCGGCATCGCCGAGTCCCTGATCCAGCTGCTGCAGCCGTTCGGGTGTCACATCACGGTCGTGCGGGCGAACGTGCAGCACATGGACGGCGTCGACGACGTCGTCGACGCCGACCACCTCGCCGACGCACTGCCGGGGGCCGACCTCGTGGTGCTGGCGCTGGCACTCACCGCTGACACCGAGGGACTGATCAGCGCCGACGAACTGTCGCTGATGGAGCCGCACGCATGGATCGTCAACGTCGCACGCGGTCGCCACATCGTCACCGACGACCTCGTCGCTGCATTGCGCGACGGCACGATCGGCGGTGCCGGACTCGAGGTCACCGATCCCGAACCGCTCCCCGACGATCATCCGCTCTGGACGCTCGACAACTGCATCATCACGCCGCACACGGGCACGACCCGCGAGATGGCGATCCCCCGGCTGGTCGAGCGGGTCCGTGAGAACGTCCATCGGTTCGCCACCGGTCAGCAGCTGCTCGGTCTGATCGACGTTCGCGCCGGCTATTGACCGAACAATTCCTGCGACCGAACATTTCTTGCGCCCCGGCCGCACATCGGGTGGTCGGTATGCCTACCATGGGTGCCAGCGACCACGGTGTGGGCAGCGGTTGTGGTCCCGTCTGCCTGCGGGAACCCGTGTGACGCTACGTGGCCGGAGGACGCGCTAACTGGCGGTGTCCTCCGGCCACGGCTGTTCGTGCGGGCGGTGTACCGGCCCGGGTGCGCCGTCCGGTTTTCCCGCCGACGCTTCGCAGGCGGTGCCGACCGACCGTACGCTGGCGTCATCGCGACCCACTACGAGACCCTCGGCGTCGATCCGTCCGCGTCGCCCGATCGGATCCGGGCGGCGTACCGGGAACGGGCCCGCCTGCACCACCCCGATCGTGACCGTTCCGCCCCGACCCACACGATGGCGATGGTGAACGAGGCATACCGGGTGCTCGGCGATCCGGTCCGCCGCTTCGAGTACGACCGGTCGCTGCGTCCGCAGGGGAGTGCGGTCGGCCCGGCCCGTCCCACGACCCGCCGTGACGACAGCGACGGCGTCGTTCGCCCCGGCCCGCCCGTCGCGCCGTCGCGGCTGATGCCCGCGGGCCCGGCACGAATCCCGTGGAGGATGATGGCCGTCATGGCGATCGTGGGCTCGGGGGTGATCCTGTTCGCCGCGTCGTTCAACGACTCGCCGTCCACGGAGACGCCCGACGGCATCCTGCGCGTCGGCTCGTGTGTCGAGGTCGAGCAGAACTTCGACGTGCGCGAGGTCGGCTGTACGGGTGACGACGATCTCGTCGTCGACCTCGTGATCCCGACCGACGCGACCTGCCCGGTCGGCCTCGGAACGTTCCGCGATCGTCTCGGGCTCGGCACCGTGTGCATCGAGGTGGACTGATGCGCGGCTGGACGGTCGGCCTCGTCGGCGCTGCGCTGCTGGTCGTCGGCATCGGCATCGCGGTCGTCGTGGCGCTGGCGGCGTCGGACGACGGCACCACGATCGTCGAACTCGAGGTCGGCGACTGCTTCGACCTGCCGGACGACGCACCCGACGAGGAGTTGCGCTCGGTCGACGTCGTCGACTGTGCGTCCCCGCACCTGGCCGAGGTCGTGTCGGACGGCCTGCTCGACACCGACACGCCGTACCCGGACGACGACGAGCTGTTCACCCAGGTCGAGCAGGCGTGTCGAGCGTCGAATCCG
>CAXBAZ010000966.1:0-1759 GCA_963973395.1 uncultured Acidimicrobiaceae bacterium | reverse complement strand
GGTCCACCCTCCGGTCATGATCGGAGAGCACGAACTGTACGTGACCGCGTCGATCGGTTACGCCACCAACCACGAGGCCGGGATGAGCCCGAACGACATGCTGCGCGACGCCGACGCGGCGATGTACCGCGCCAAGGCCCGGGGCCGCGACTGCGTCGAGGCGTTCGAGGCCGGTGGACACGAGACCGGGAAGCAGGCGCTGCGCACGACGGGCGAACTGCGCCGTGGCATCGAGCGCGGCGAGGTCGTGCCCTACTTCCAGCCGATCGTCGACCTCGAGTCGGGCCGGACGCTCGGCTTCGAGGTGCTGGCTCGCTGGTTGCATCCCGACCGCGGTCTGCTCCCACCCGCCGAGTTCCTCCCGCTCGCCGAGGAGACCGGTCTGCTTGTCGAACTCGGGTCGCGCATCCTGCGCGACTCGATGGCACAGCTCGCCCAGTGGCGGACCGCCGGACACGCCTTCGCCAACTGCAGCCTGTCGGTCAACGTGGGCACGCGCCAGCTGGTCGATCCCAACTTCTACGACGTCGTGGTCGACGCGCTCGCCGAGACCGGGCTCGACGCCGAATCGCTGTGGCTCGAGATCACCGAGACCGCGCTGCTCGCCGACGTGAAGGCCGCGACGGTGGCGCTGCGAGAGTTGCGCAGCCTCGGTCTCCACCTCTCCGTCGACGACTTCGGCACGGGGTACTCGTCGCTCACCTACCTCAAGCGGTTCCCGGTCGAGTCGATCAAGATCGACCGGTCGTTCGTGGCCGGGCTGGGCATCGAGAGCGAGGACTCGACCATCGTCGAGGCCGTCGTGCGGCTCGGCCAGTCGCTCGGCCTCAACGTGGTCGCCGAAGGGATCGAGTCCCCGCTGCAGCTCGCACGCCTCCGTGAACTCGGCTGCGACCGGGGCCAGGGCTACCTGTTCGGGAGGCCCCGCCCCGCCGAGCTCATCGAACGCGAACGCGCCGACGTCTGAGGCGGGTCGACTCCGCCGATCGCGGCGTTGCGTCTCGCCGCTCCCAATCGCGAGGCCGGGAACGCTCGGTGTCGGACACCGAGCGTTACGCCGGGTCAGTCGCCTTCTTTCTGGGCGCGGATGACGAGCGTGGTCGGCACGGGTGAGATCTCGCTGACGCCCAGCTCGAGGATGTGGTCGACGCGGAAGTTCGCCCGTCCCAGTTGGGTGTGCCAGTCACCGATCGTGCGGCCGACCGTGCCGTACGGGAGCACCTTCGAACCCATCTCGTCGGTGGAGTGCACACCGGCGAACGGGTGCGGCACCGAGATCACGAACGGGCGGCTCGACCTGAGGACCCGGTGCACCTGGCGGAGCAGTCGTCCCAGGTCGTCGATGTCGTCACCGATGGTGTGGTCGGCGACGACCAGCTCGATCGACGCGCTCGTCGCGAAGCCGAGGTCGGCGAGGTCCGTGATCTGGCACGACACGGACACCTCGGCCCGGGCGGCGGCCGCGCGGAGCGAGTCGATCCGGCTCTGGTCGGGATCGACGGCGATCGCCTTGGCGCCGGCGAGCGCGAACGCGATCGCGTTGTGCGAACGACCGATGCCGAGCTCGATGGCACGCTTGCCGCCGCTGATGTCGCCGCAGAGTCGCAACTCTGCGTCGTCGGGGATGTCTCGTCCGAACGAGATTGCTGGGGTCGTCACAGGCTCCAGTCTGGCGGATCGGTACCCTGAAGCGATGGGTTTCTCGGTGGGTGCGCTGCGGGGTGGTCAGGAACGACGTGGCATCGTCGATCATCGGCTC
>CAXBAZ010000965.1:0-1760 GCA_963973395.1 uncultured Acidimicrobiaceae bacterium | reverse complement strand
CCGCGAGGCGATCTGGATCGCGGTGCCGATCGTGATGCTGTTGACCGGGCTGGCGACATGGCTCCTCGCGGGTCGGGCCCTGCGACCGGTCAGGGCGATCACCGAGCAGACCGGTCGGATCCGGTCCGGAACCCTGCACGAACGGGTGCCGGTCCCGGCATCGCACGACGAGATCTCGGCCCTCGCGAGCGAGATGAACGACATGCTCGACCGGTTGCACAGCGACGACCGCCGACGCCGCCAGTTCGTCGCCGACGCCTCCCATGAGCTGCGCTCGCCGATCGCCTCGATCCACACGCAAGCCGAGGTGGCGCTCGCCCACATCGACGACCCCGACACACGCGACCTCGCGGCGGGAGTGCTCGCCGAGGCCGAGCGCCTGGGTACCGTCGTCGACGATCTGCTCGCACTCGCGCGCCACGACGAGGCGCTCGCTCCGCCCGGAGGCGTCGTCGATCTCGACGACATCGTCATCGCCGCCGCGGCGAGGCCCCGGCGCGTACCGATCGACACCGGCCGGGTGTCGGGCGGTCAGGTGCGCGGGCGGCCGGATGAGTTGACGCGCACCGTCACCCATCTGCTCGACAACGCCGCTCGCCATGCCGCCTCGGCCGTGCGGGTCTCGCTGGCCACCGTCGGCGACAGGGTCGAGCTCACGGTCGACGACGACGGTCCGGGAGTCGACCCCGCCGACCGGGCGCGGATCTTCGAGCGCTTCGTGCGGCTGGACGAGGCCCGGGTGCGAGACGGCGGCGGCGCCGGGCTCGGGCTGGCGGTCGTGGCGACCGTCGTCACCGCGGCCGGCGGTTCGGTCACCGTGACCGACAGCGACCTGGGCGGCGCCCGCTTCGTCGCCACGTTCCCCACCCCGGCCCCCCGAACCTGACCGAACGGAGCGAACCTGGTTCGCTCCGTTCGGATGACCGGGGTCAGGGGGCGGGGCGGTGGCGGACGGCCCAGGTGGGGGTGATGTCGATCGTGGCACCGTCGACGGTCGCACTGCCGTCGACCACCAGACTCATGCCCTCGGAGAACGCCACGGGCGGGAAGACGAGGGTGACGTCGGGACGCTCGGCGGCGTTCCGACATGCTCGCCCTCCCCCGGCATCGAACCGCAGACGCGTGGCCCCTTCGGGTCCGACCACCTCGGGATGCAGGGCCAACAGGTGCGGCCGTTCACCCTCCGAGACGGTGAGCAGGTAGCAGAACCCCCACCGCCGGACTTCAGCGGCGAGTTCGTCCAACGGGACCTCGATGCTCATGCGACCACCGTAGCGATACGGAGATCTGTCCGATCTCGAAACGTGCCGTGAACGGCTGCACAAACCCGGCGAGATCGGGAAACGACGGAGCGGTCGGCCGGTTCCGTTCGGCATGATCTCCTTCATCCGCAAACATCCGGTCGGCATCGGTGCCGGCACCCTCGTCCTCGTCGCCGGCCTGGCGTGGCTGGCGTTCGGCTTCTTCGGGATCCACACCTTGTTCGTCGACGACGTCGTCGACGAAGCGGGACCGGTCTTCGACGCCGACGGCACCGCCGACGCCGCCGAGGTCGGCAACACGACCGACCGAGCACGCGTGGTCGCACCCACCGGCACGCTCGACACCGACACCGACACCGACACCGACACCGACTCCGTGGCACCTGCATCATCCCCAAGTTCCGCGCCGGAGGTCCCGGAGACAGTGACATCGGTGGAACCCGCAGGGCCGACCGGGGCGCCCCCCACGACCGAACCGCCGGCGCCCGACATCGTCAC
>CAXBAZ010000964.1:0-1760 GCA_963973395.1 uncultured Acidimicrobiaceae bacterium | reverse complement strand
GCGGTCGCGCACAACTTCCCGTCGCGATCGGTGACCTCGGCGCGGCACTGCAGCTCGTCGCCGTCGTCCCGTTCGATCTCCGCGCGCACCCGATACGCACCGCCGACGTGGACCGGGGCGCGGAACCTCGTCGTCGTCTCCTTGGTCACCGCGAAGCTGCCGGCGAGCGCGATCGCCGCCCACGCCATCGCCTCGTCGAGCACGGCGAGGACGACACCACCGTGCACGTACGACGGTGCACCCGAGAACCGCTGGTCGAGCGAGAAGTCGGCCACCACCGCATCATCGTCGCTGTCGACGAAGAACTCGATGCCGAGACCGGCGGTGTTCGCCGCTTCGCACACGAAGCAGTTCCCGGGACGAATGCGGCGCCGGACCGGGTTGCCACTGCGCGGTCCCCGAGGCGAACTCACCTCCGGGACCGTCCACTCGCACCCGGAAGGATCGCACCATGCCCCGAGCCGTCTTCAACGGAACCGTCCTCGCCGAGGCCGACCACACCGTGGTCGTGGAGGGGAACCACTACTTCCCACCCGAGTCACTCAACCGGGCGCATCTTCAGGAGAGCTCCTCCAAGACCGTCTGCCCCTGGAAGGGGCTGGCCAGCTACCACGACGTCGTCGTCGACGGCACCGTCCATCCCGACGCCGGGTGGTACTACCCGCACCCGAGCCCGCTCGCCCGTCGCATCCGGGACCACGTCGCGTTCGATCACCGTGTCGTCGTGGAACCGACCGACCACGACGTCCCCCGACCCCGGTTCCTGGATCGCTTCCGGCGTCCCGGAAGGGCCTGATGCGACGCGTCGAGACCGCCCTGCGAGGTCGTGCCGTCCTCGCCGACGCAACGATCAACAAGGGCACGGCGTTCAGCCCCGAAGAGCGCGCATCTCTCGGTCTCGATGGACTACTCCCCGGACAGATCGAACAGCTCAGCGACCAGCTCCACCGGGTGCGGGTCAGCTACGACCGGCTGCACGACGACCTCGAGCGGCACATCTACCTCCGGGCGTTGCAGGACAGCAACGAGGTGCTCTTCTACCGCTTCCTGCGGGACAACCTGGTCGAGCTGTTGCCCGTCGTCTACACGCCGACAGTCGGCGACGCGTGCCAGGAGTTCAGCCGGATCTATCGGCGACCCCACGGGCTGTTCATCACCTATCCGGAACGAGACCGTATGTCCCTCGCCCTCGAGGCCGCCCCCGACGACATCGACGTGATCGTCGTGACCGACGGAGAGCGGATCCTCGGACTCGGTGACCAAGGTCTCGGCGGGATGGCGATCCCCATCGGAAAGCTCGCCCTCTACACCGCGGTCGGCGGCATCGACCCGAGCCGAACGCTGCCCGTGCTGCTCGACGTCGGCACCAACAACCCAGTGATGCGGGAGGACCCGATGTACCTCGGGTGGCGCCACGACCGCGTGACCGGTGACGACTACGACCGGTTCGTCACCGACTTCGTGGACGCCGTGAAGGCCCGATGGCCCCACGTGCTCCTCCAGTGGGAGGACTTCGCCCAGCACCACGCCACGGACCTCCTCCATGCGCACCGCGGCCGCATCCTGAGCTTCAACGACGACATCCAGGGAACGGCGGCGGTTGCGCTGGCCACCGTGCACGCCGCCCTCGGCGCAACGGGTCCCGACCTCGTCGACGCCCGGGTGGTCATCGTCGGCGCCGGCTCGGCCGGCTCCGGCATCGCGAGGATGCTGGTCGACGCCGGCGTCGACCACTCCCGGCTGTTCATGGTCGACGCGGC
>CAXBAZ010000963.1:0-1764 GCA_963973395.1 uncultured Acidimicrobiaceae bacterium | reverse complement strand
TTGCCGGAGACGATCACGTTCACGAGATCGCGGCTGCGCAGGCAGTGGTCGGCCACGCTGAGCAACGTGTTGGTGTCGGGCGGCAGGTAGACGCGGACGACGTCGCTCGACTTGTTCGCCACGAGGTCGATGAATCCCGGATCCTGGTGGGAGAAGCCGTTGTGGTCCTGGCGCCAGACGTGTGAGGTCAACAGATAGTTGAGCGATGCGATCGGTGCGCGCCAGTCGAGCTGCTGGTGCACCTCGAGCCACTTCGCGTGCTGGTTGAACATCGAATCGACGATGTGGACGAATGCCTCGTAGCACGAGAACAGACCGTGGCGGCCGGTGAGCAGGTAGCCCTCGAGCCAGCCCTGACAGAGGTGTTCCGACAGCACCTCCATGACCCGTCCGTCGGTGGCCAGGTGGGCTCCGTCGTCGGTCGGTCCGATCGGCAGCTGCCATGTCTTCGCAGTGGTCGCGAACACCTCGTCGAGGCGGTTCGAGGCGGTTTCATCCGGTCCGACGAGGCGGAAGTTGCGGTGGTCGGAGTTGGCGATGAACGTGTCGCGCAGGTAGCGGCCGAGCGCCGTGGTCGGCTCGCTCGTCGAGGCGCCCGGGCGTTCCACATCGACGGTGTGGTCACGGTGGTCGGGCAGGTTCAGGTCGCGGAGCACACGTCCGCCGTTGGTGTGTGGGTTCGCTCCGATGCGGCGGTCGCCGGCGGGAAGCCAGTCGACGACCGCGGGACGGGGGACACCATCGTGGTCGAACAGCTCGTCGGGGGAATACGACCGCAGCCACTGCTCCAGCGCCTGGCGCCGATCGGCGTCGTCGCGGACATCGTCGATCGGCACCTGGTGCGAGCGCCACGTCCCTTCGACGGGCTCGCCGTCGAGCCGCTCGGGGCCGGTCCACCCCTTCGGTGACCGCAACACGATCATCGGCCAACGCCGCGCGGTCCCTCGGTCGAGGCCGGAGGTGTCGCCGCGGGCCGCAGCCTGGATGTCGTGGATCCCGTCGAGGGATCGATCCATGGCGTCGGCGAACGTCTCGTGGTCGTCGAGGCGGGTGGTCCCTTCGCCCACCGTCACGAACAGCGGATCCCACCCCATCGAACCGAAGTAGTCGGCGAGCTCGGTGTCGCTCCGACGTGCGAGCAGGGTCGGATTGGCGATCTTCCACCCGTTCAGATGGAGGATCGGCAGGACGGCGCCGTCGCCCACCGGGTCGAGGAACGCGGTGCTCTGCCAACTGGCGGCGAGCGGGCCGGTCTCGGCCTCACCGTCGCCGACGATGCACGCCACGACCAGGTCCGGGTTGTCGAACGCGGCGCCGAAGGCGTGGGCCAGCGAGTAGCCGAGCTCGCCGCCCTCGTGGATCGATCCCGGCGTGTCGGGGGAGACGTGGCTCGGAACGCCTCTCGGGAACGAGAACTGGCGGAACAGCCGTCGCATGCCGTCCAGCGACACATCGACGTCAGGGTGGACATCGGTGTACGACCCGTCGAGCCAGGTGTTGGCGAGCATCGCCGGCCCGCCGTGGCCGGGCCCGATGATCGGTATGAGATCGACATCGTGCGCCGCGATCACTCGTTGCAGGTGCGTCAGCACGAAGTTGATCCCCGGCGTCGTGCCCCAGTGCCCGAGCAGACGGCGTTTGAGGTGCTCGGCGGTCAGCGGATCGTGGAGGAGCGGATTGTCGACGAGGTAGATCTGTCCGACGGAGAGGTAGTTCGCGGCGCGCCAGTGGAGATCGAGCGTCGCCGCATCAGGTGATCCGCCC
>CAXBAZ010000962.1:0-1766 GCA_963973395.1 uncultured Acidimicrobiaceae bacterium | reverse complement strand
TCTGGCGCATCGGGGCATGCGGGCGGGTAATGCAGCAGCCGCAGCGTGGCCAGCGGATCGTGGCAATAGCCTTCAAAGCTGTCTTCGGGCAGGTCGAGCGACAGGTGGTCGAACTGGCCGGCGCGCTCGTCGAACACGCCGGCGGGCTTGGCGACCATGTTCGTGTCGTGGCCGGAGTACTCGAAGAAGGCGACCGAGTGTGTGGCGCCGAACGAGAAGAAGTAGTGGCGGAACGTGTCGGTGCCGATCGTGGCCACCAGTGGCGCTCCCATGACGCCGTGCCAGAAGCGCACGGTGGCGTCCATGTCGTTGGTGATCAGCGCCAGGTGGTTGAGGCCCTGCCAGGGCACCGTCTGGAGCGTCACGTTCGAGTTCGGGTCGTTCGTGGTTGCGTCGTTCATGAATGACTCCTTTAGTTGTGCACGCAAGCATAGCGCGGTTCGGACCGATCTGTCACCCCAGCGCAACCTACGCTGTCGACATGGAGCTGTCGACGATGTCCTACGAGGTGCGCGACCACGTCGCGCACGTGCGCTTCACCCGACCCGAAGGGGCCAACGCGGTCAATCCGGCGTTCTCGGCCGATCTCCGCCGGGTGATGGTCGCGATCGAGTTCGACGACGAGGTCCGCGCCGTCTCGGTGACCGCCGACGGCAAGGTGTTCTGCGCCGGCGGCGACCTCAAGCTGTTCCACGAAGCGGGCGCGCGGGTCGCCGACCTCGCCTCCGACATGCTCGTCGACTTCCACGGCGCGATCTACAAGATGAACTCGATCCCGAAGCCGTTCATCGCTGGGGTGCGCGGCGCCGCCGGCGGCGCGGGGCTCTCGCTGATGAGCGCGTTCGACCTGGTCGTGTCGGGTGAGTCGGCGAAGTACACGATGGCGTACACCCGCGCCGGCGTCACGCCGGACGGCACGTCGTCGTACTTCGTCGCCCGCCACATCGGTCTGCGCCGCATGCTCGATCTCACGCTGACGAACCGCGTGCTCGATGCCGCCGAGGCCGAGTCGTGGGGGCTGGTCAACCGTGTCGTCGGCGACGACGACGTCGACACCGCGGCGGCGTCGCTCGCCCAGCAGCTGGCCGACGGTCCCTCGTGGGCGTCGGGCCACGCCAAGCGGGTCGTGTACCACGGCTACGAGAACTCCCTCCCGGCCGCCGGAGAGTACGAGGGCGTCGTCATCGCCCAGTCGATGCGGGGCCACGACGCCCAGGAGGGCATCGCCGCGTTCGCCGAGAAGCGGTCGCCCGAGTTCACCGGCGAGTGACAACAGACGTTTCCCCGAGTTGGCTGCGGAGCCGGCCTCGTCCGCCTCAGCGGAGGCACGCCCGTGCGTCGCGAGCGGCATCCTCTCGTGGGAACGGTTGCTTCTCGGGGAATGTCGGAGTCAGCCGCGGGCCGGCCGCATCGCCGTGAGGGGTGTGCGGCCCGTCAACGAGCTTCGGAGGGGTTGAGCACCGACTGGCGTTGCGTGATCGTCTCGAGGATCTCGCTGGTGCGGTCGGTCATTCCGAGGCCCTCCGTCTCGGGCCAGGTTGCGATCTCCGCTCGTGCGAACTCGGCCCACCTGGTGATCAGGTCGGAGAGTTCGAGTTGGAACGTGGCGAAGAGCACCGACACGTGCACGCGCTCGGGGAACGGATGCTGGCCGTCGACGTAACCGGCGTTGATGTCCAGGACCTGCTCGTAGGTCTCGGCAGCGTCGCTGCTCAATGCGTCGAGTGCTGCCATCGCGTCGTCGATGGTGCCGTGGTCGGCGAAGA
>CAXBAZ010000961.1:0-1772 GCA_963973395.1 uncultured Acidimicrobiaceae bacterium | reverse complement strand
CGACTCGTCTTCCATCGACCCACAGCCATCGAACGACGCACGGGCGTCGACACTTCCCGTGACCGCGAGGCTCGCTGCGATCGGGCTGTGCTGTGGCGTGCCGCTGCTCGGCTCACTGGGTGTCGCCGGTCTCGTGGCTGGGGTCGCTACCGCTCGTTGGACCGTCGTTGCTGCCGCTTCGCTCGTCGTGATGGTGGTGGTCGGGGTGCCCGGGTGTCGCCGGCAGGCGTGTCGCAATGACGCCGCCGTGACGGGGACGTGGCCGGTGCCCCGTGTTGGGGCCGTGACGTCCGTGTCGAGTCGGGAGGCCGTTCGATGAGTTCGTGTTGCAGCATCAGTCCAGGACGAGCGTTGCCGTGTCCGTCATGTGGAGAGATCGGACCGGTCGTCGGGGTGGCGCCGGTTCGCCCGCACCGGCCTGACGTGGTCGACGGACCGTGGCAGCACTGCCAGACCGCTGGGTGTCCGGTCGTGTATTACCTCGACTTGGGAGTTGTCGACGCCGACGCGGTGGTCACCCAGGTTGGCTCCAAAGCGACGGATCGGCCGACACCGGTGTGTTTCTGCTTCGCTCACACCGCCGACGACCTCGTCGCCGACGCAGATGCCAATGGCGGCGTCAGCACAATCAAGGCCGAGATCAGGCAGGCCGTCGCCGACGGCTATTGCGCGTGTGAGCACCTCAACCCCTCGACGAAGTGCTGCCTGGCCGACATCCACCGCACCCTGAATCTCAACGCCGCCACGCGGGTGGGCACGCGATGAGCACGCCGGATCCCTTCGACTTGATCGTGATCGGTGCCGGGATGGCCGGCAGCGCCGCCGCCGAGAAGTGTGCCCGGGCCGGCTGGCGGGTCGCGATCGTCGATGACCTCCCCTACGGCGGCACGTGCGCTCTGCGCGGCTGCGACCCGAAGAAGATCCTGCGACGAGGTGCCGAGATCGTCGACGCCGCCCACCTCCTCACCGGCAAGGGCATCGACCCCGCCGGACTCGCCATCCACTGGCCCGCGCTCAGCGCCCACATGCACGGCTTCACGGATCCGGTCCCCACCAACATGGAAACCAGCCTCGCCCGCCACGACGTTGTCACCCTGCACGGCACCGCACGCTTCACCGATGCGGACCGGCTCGACATCGACGGCACCATCCATCGGTTCCGGCACGCCCTGATCGCCACCGGCGCCCGACCCCGACCGCTCGACTTCCCCGGCGCCGAACACCTCATCGACTCCACCGGATTCCTCTACCTCGAACAACTCCCCGAACGGATCCTGTTCGTCGGCGGCGGATTCATCTCCTTCGAGTTCGCCCACATCGCGGCGCGTGCCGGCACCAAGGCAGTGATCGCCGACCACGGCCCCCGCCCGCTGCGTGGCTTCGACCCCGACCTCGTCGAACTCCTCGTCACCCGCAGCAACACCGTCGGCATCGACATCCATCGCACCACCGAGATCGTCAACGTCCGACCCACCGGTGACGGCTTCGACGTCACCCTCGACGACCACGGTCACGAGACGACGATCACCACCGACCTCGTCGTTCACGGTGCCGGACGACGACCCGACCTCGCCCGCCTCGACCTCGACACCGCCGACATCGCCCACGGCCCACACGGCGTACACGTCGCCGGTCACCTCCGGAGCACCACCAACCCTCGCATCTACGCCGCCGGCGACGCCGCCGACACACCCGGCGCGCCACTCACACCCGTCGCCGTGTTCGAAGGCAAGGTCGCCGCGTCCAACATGCTCAAGGACGCCACCACCACC
>CAXBAZ010000960.1:0-1775 GCA_963973395.1 uncultured Acidimicrobiaceae bacterium | reverse complement strand
GGCCAAGGATCGTTCGAAGCTGCTCGAGGAACAGGGCGACGACGCCAACCACGCCGGCGAGAAGATCGTCGAGATCCGCAAGACGGTCGCTGGCTGATCCGACTCGCCGCGACCGACACGGGAGTGTGAGCATGATCCGCATGCAACCCGTCGAGATCATGCGCGCGACCGATTCGATCGGCAGCATCGGTGCCGCCTTCTACTTCCACCCCGACACCCTGGCCAGGGGCAAGGAGGTCGGCCTCGACGGGTTCCGCTTCTACATCCTCGGGCGTGGCGGTGTGCTCGGCGACGTGGAACCGGCGGTGGTGCACGGTGCGTTCGGCTACTTCCATCCCGGTCTGATCGCGAAGATGTGGACCACCGCCTCCGAGCGTGTCGCACCTCGCGAGGCCGCCCGTCTGTATCACCGGTGTGCGCACGAGCTCGGTCGCACGGCTCTGTCCGATGTGAGTGCCGAGGAGCTCGACGGGTTCGTCGAGGCAGCGACGCAGGTCATCGACGGGGTCGAGGGCGCGGCGTTGTCGTTGTTCGCCGCGATCCGGGCCGAACCGGTGCCCGCCGACGCCCTGGCGGCCGCAATGCACCAGGCGATGGTGCTCCGTGAGCTGCGTGGAAGCGTTCACCTGCTGTCGCTGGTCGCGCAGGGGCTCGACAGCGCCACGGCACACGCGATCAAGCGACCCGACGATGTGACGGCGTTCGGCTACGAGGCCGCGCCCGACGTCACCGACGACGACCGAGCGACGTGGCAGCGGGCCGAAGACATGACCGACGAGCTCCTGACACCCGCCTACGCATCGTTGACCGATGCCCAGGCGTCTGCGCTCGTGGCCGGAACGGCTGCGATCGCTGCCGCGCTCGGCGTCTGAGCCGACGCGACCGGCGGATCTCAGCCCTCGAACGGTGCCGTCACATAGGTGACCCCGTCCGCGACGAGCCGATCGCCGGGTGCCGAGTACCAGCTGTTGCCGGACATGTCGATCGACAGCTCGTGACCGACAGCGACGCGCGACTCGCCCGGCGACAGACGCACGAGCGACACGCCGGCATCCGGGAGGTCGTACCGGAGCCCGGTCGGTAGCTTCGGTTCGGTCAGCGGCGACGGGTCGACGATGTCGAGCAGCAGGTCGACATCGACGGACTTGGTCGTGAGGCCGCCGCGCACCACGTTGTCGCTCGCACCCATCAGCTCGATGCCCGCACCGTGCAGATATGCGTGGAGGTTGCCGGCGTCGAGACGGATCGCCTCACCGGGCTCGAGGGTGACGAGGTTCAGCAGCAACGTGGCGGCCACGCTCGGCTCCCCGGGAAAGCGGTCGGACAGCCGTCGTACCCAGTCGGCTTCGGGCCGCGACGAGCCGGAGCAGGCGTCGACGATGGCCGCGGCGTCGATGGTGTGCCGGTAGATGCCCCGCAGCGCCGCTCCCGGCCCGTGGTCGGCGACGACGCCGGTCAACTCGTCGAGCGCGAGTTCGTCGAGCAGGGCGAGGGTGGCGGCCACGGGACGGACACCACAGAACGCCTCGAACGGGGTCAGGGCACACAGCAGTTCGGGTTTGGGATGGGGGTCGAGGAACACGCCACGTTCGAACCCGGTCCGCGCCTGGTCGCGGTTCGGGTGGGTCTGCAGTGAGAGCGGTCGGACACACGCGAGCACCTTCAGCAGGTACGGCAGCGCACCGGTCACGTCGGCGAGCGGTGTGCCGTCGGCGAGGACCGACGGGCCGTTCGAATGGGTACCGAGCCACAGTTCCGCCCACGGTCGCCCGTCG
>CAXBAZ010000959.1:0-1777 GCA_963973395.1 uncultured Acidimicrobiaceae bacterium | reverse complement strand
GCCCGCCGGGCGATCGACGAGTCGCGCGACCTCGTGGCCGAATCGATCGGTGTCCAGCCGGGTGAGGTCGTGTTCCTCGGCTGCGGTACCGAGGCCGACAACCAGGTGATCCGAGGTGTTGACGGCGTCGTGGTCTGCCCGGCGACCGAGCACCATGCCGTGCTCCACCCGGTCGAGGCCCGGGGTGGTCGCATCGTGGGCGTCGACGCGACCGGGCACGTCGACCTCGACCGCCTCGCCGAGGCGCTCGACCCCGAGGTCGCGTTGGTCAGCGTCATGGCCGTGAACAACGAGGTCGGCACGATCACCGACCTGGCGGCCGTCGCCACCGTCGTGCGCGCACACGCACCGCAGGCGATCCTCCACACCGACGCCGTGCAGGCGGCGAGCTGGATCGACCTCCGCCGACTCGCGCCGCTCGTCGATGCCCTGTCGTTGAGCGCCCACAAGTTCGGTGGGCCGAAGGGAGTCGGCATCCTGACGATCCGCGACGGCCGCTCGGTGTCGCCGATGCTGATCGGCGGCGGTCAGGAGCGCGAGCGGCGGAGTGGCACCCACAACGTGGCCGGGATCGTCGCGATGGCAGCGGCGCTCGCGGAGACCGACGCCCGTCGAGAGGCGGAGAACGAGCGACTCGCCGACCTCAGGAACCGGCTCGTCGACGAGATCGCCGGTGCGCTCGACGACGTCGTCGAGACGGTGCCCCGCGATCGGAAGGTCGCCGGCTCGGCGCACGTGTGCATCGGCGGCATCGAGAGCGAGTCGCTGCTGTACCTGCTCGACGAAGCCGACGTGTGCGCGAGCGCCGCATCGGCGTGTGCGAGCGGTGCGATGGAGCCGTCGCACGTGCTCTCGGCGATGGGCATCGACCGGAGCCGCGCCGCCGGTGCACTGCGCATGAGCCTCGGGCACACCACGACCGAGGCCGACGTCGACCGCGGCATCGAGGTCGTCGTCGACAGCGTGCGCCGCCTCCGAAGGGCCGCAGCGTGACGTTCGTGTCATCCGAGAAGTTCGTGTCGTCCGCAGGGTTCCGCGCGTCCGCGGAATTCCTGTCATCCGCGGGGTTCATCTCATGAAGGTGATGCTCGCGATGAGCGGTGGGGTCGATTCGTCGGTCGCCGGCGCATTGCTGCTCGAGGCCGGTCACCACGTCGTCGGCGTCACGATGAAGCTCTGGGGTGGCGACAGCGACTCGGGGTGCTGCAGCGTGAGCGACGTCGACGATGCCCGCCGCGTCGCCCAGCAACTCGACATCGACCACCTCGTGTTCAACTTCGGTGACGACTTCGATCGTCATGTCGTCGAGCCGTACGTGCGCGACCACGCGCTCGGTGTCACACCCAACCCCTGCATCGAATGCAACCGGCACGTGAAGTTCGATCGGCTGCTCGAGCGCGCCGATCAACTCGGATTCGACTCGGTCGCCACCGGACACCATGCGCGCATCGGTCGCGACGGGTCGGGGCACTACACGCTCGAGCGCGGTGCCGACGCCGCGAAGGACCAGAGTTACGTCGTCCACATGCTCGACCAGCGCGACCTCGCGCGCACGATGTTCCCGGTCGGCGACATCGACAAGGGCGAGGTTCGCCGTCTGGCCCGGGAAATGGGATTGAGGACGGCGACGAAGCCCGACAGCCAGGACGTGTGCTTCATCACCAGCACCGGTGGCCGCGAGACCTTCCTCGGTGACCGCATCCCGTTCCGTCCGGGCACCGTGGTCGATCGGAGCGGCGAGCAGCTGGGTCGGGTCGACGCGGTCGAGATGGTCACG
>CAXBAZ010000958.1:0-1785 GCA_963973395.1 uncultured Acidimicrobiaceae bacterium | reverse complement strand
GCTCGACGTCGCGGGCGTGCTGCACGCCGCCGCTCACCAGCGCGGCATCAAGGTCTGGTACGACGACGCGACCCGTGAGCACTACGAGGCCCAGCTCGTCCGCCTCGACGACCACGTCGTGCTCGAGGTCGGGTTCCACGCGGAGCATCCGAAGGTCGACGAGAACGAGGCGGTCCTCACGCGCCTGCTCGGTGACGAACCGGTGTGGCGTCGGGAGTTGGGCGACGAGCCCGAGGCGGGGACGTTTCTCGGATCCGACCGGTGGCGCCGCATCTCCGAGACGTGGGAGGCGCCCGACCCCGACGACGTCGACGCCGCGATCGAGGTCGCCGCCCGCCTGGCCGACTACGTCACCGTGCTCGAGCCGCTGCGTCGACAGCCGTGAACGTCAGTCCGACTCGAGCACGTCGAACGTCACGCCGGCGTGTTCGACCAGACGATCGATCAGGAGGTCGCCGAATGCGGTGGCCGGCGTCCAGAACCCGCCCGGTGTGGACGCGGCCGGCACGTCCAGGAACGCCAGCGCCGCCTCGGTGAGCATCTTCGCCGTCGACCCGTAGCCCGGGTCACGATCACCCGTGACGTTCGTGACGATCGTGTGCCCGTCGGCGGTCGAGCCGTACAGCCTCATGTCGAAGAATCCGGCCTCCTGTGCCTGTGGGCTCGGACCCGCGCCCGGCTCGGGCAGCACCATGCCGAGCAGTCTCCGCCCCGGCCCGAACGCCGCCATGCCGGCGAACGCACCCATGCCACCGGTGACCGCGGCCGCCTTCATCGCACCGAGCGGTCCCTCGCCGACGAGCATCGCCTCGTCGTACTCGAAGTCGTCACCCCACGGCCGTCCGAGCAGGGCGTGGGTGCGTTGGACGACCCGCGTGTTGGTGGCGGCCATGATGAACGGCGCCGCCCACTGACCCGATGCCTCGTCTCGCCGTGGCACCGTGATGTTCGGCTGCTTCGGACCCTCGCGCATGCCCTCGGGTGCCAATGCGTACGGGTTGCCGAGGATCTTGCGGAGCGCCGGGTCGTTGCGGGCCTCCTCGATCATGTTGAGGCCGCTCGCGATCGTCCCGCCGCTAGCGCCGCCCTTCATCGCCTTCACGCGGAGCGCGATCGAGGTACACGGCGCGTCGAACAGTTCGAGTGCCTGCTTCTGGGTGAACCACACACCGAGGTCGGACGGGATCGAGTCGAACCCGCACGCGTGCACGATGCGGGCGCCGCTCGCCTCGGCATCGGCCTGATGGGCGTCGATCATCGCCCGCATCCAGTGCGGCTCGCCGGTGAGGGCGCAGTAGTCGGTACCGGCCGCAGCGACGGCAGCGACCAACGGCGAGCCGTACAGCGCGTACGGCCCGACCGTCGACACGACCACGCGGGTCGATTCGGCGAGCGAGCGCATCGCGGTCGGATCGGCGGCATCGGCCACGATCTGCTCGACGGTGGCGCCCGACCCGGTCGCCACCCGGGCCAACTTGTCGGCATCGCGACCGGCGATCGCCCAACGCACGTCGCCGTCGTTGCCGATCCGGTCGACGAGGTGTCTCGTCAGGATCTGCCCGACGAAGCTC
The DNA here is from genome assembly GCA_963973395.1 of uncultured Acidimicrobiaceae bacterium. GTDB lineage: Bacteria > Actinomycetota > Acidimicrobiia > Acidimicrobiales > Ilumatobacteraceae > Ilumatobacter. Next base: position 214 of record CAXBAZ010000958.1, on the reverse strand, counting down.
GTCGCTCCGAAGACGATGAGGTCCAGACGTCGATCAGCCATGTCACGAGTGTTGCACGGCCGCGCAGCGAGCGGCTCGGCTTCTGGTGGCGGCGAGCGCTCGTCGACCGGGAGCCTAAGATCGAACTGGTGTTCGAGAAACGTTGTCACACCCCTCGTGGATGATGGTGGACATGAAGACCGGAGCCGTGGGCGAGCATGTGCAGCGCATCGCT
>CAXBAZ010000957.1:0-1786 GCA_963973395.1 uncultured Acidimicrobiaceae bacterium | reverse complement strand
ACGGGGCAGCTCAGCGGAATGAAAAGGAGCGCAGCGACCTATCCGCTGAGCGCCCAGGCACAACTCGCAATCAGTCGTTGTAGCGCCGGACCTTGGTGGCCTTGCCTCGGATCGTCGAGCCGTTCATGATGCCGATCACGCGGTCGGCGTCGCGTTCGGGTACTCCGACGACGCTGTAGTGGTCGGCGATCCGGATCGGGCCGATCTCGCGGCCCTCGAGGCCCGACTCGTTCGCGATCGCTCCGACGAGGTCACCCGGCCGCATCCCGGCCGATCGGCCCATCGCGACGTAGATGTAGCCGGTCGGTTGTGCGTTGTCGCGGCCGCGTTCGTCGAGCGAGCCGCCGTCGCCCTTGCCGCGGTGCGGCTTCTTGTCGCGGTCGCGGTGCCGGCCCTTGTCACGCTTGGCATCGTTGCGGTCGAACCGTCGTGCGTCGGGGATCTCGAGGTCGTCGTCGTCGGCGGCGGTGTCGTGGGCGAGCTTGATCGCGGCGAGTGCGATCGCACGCAGGTCGTGGTCGCCGGCCAACTCGTCGACGATCGGTCCGAGTTCGTCGAGATCGTCGGATTCGAGCGCCTCGCGGACGGCCTCGGTGGTCGCGGCCATTCGACGGGCTCGGAGGTCGGCCACGGTCGGCACCGTCTCGATGCTGATCTGCTGTTTCGTGAGCCGTTCGATGTTGCCCAGCAGACGCTGCTCGCGGGGCTCGGCGAGCGTGATCGCCACACCCTCACGCCCGGCCCGGCCGACACGGCCGATGCGATGGACGTAGCTGTCCGGATCGGACGGCACGTCGTAGTTGACCACGTGGGTCAACGTGTCGACGTCGAGCCCGCGGGCCGCGACGTCGGTGGCGATCAGGAGTTCGGCGGTGCCGTCGCGCAGGCGCCCCATCACGCGATCACGCTGCATCTGATCCATCCCGCCGTGCAGGGCCTCGGCGCGGTAGCCACGACCGTTCATCGTCACGGTCAGCGTGTCGACCTCGCCACGGGTGCGGCAGAACACGATCGCCGCGGTCGGTGACTCGACGTCGAGGATGCGGCCCAGCGCGGCCGCCTTGTGGGCCCGCTGGACGACATAGGCCCGCTGCCGGATCAACGCCTCGCCGGGCTTGGTGTCGCCCTTGCCGATCTGGATCCGCACCGGGTCGCGCTGGTAGCGCTTGGCGATCGCGTTGATGCGCGACGGCAGGGTCGCCGAGAACAGCACGGTCTGGCGCGCTTCGGGTGTGGCGTCGAGGATCGTCTCGAGATCGTCGGCGAAACCCATGTCGAGCATCTCGTCGGCTTCGTCGAGCACGACGATGCGGACGTCGTCGAGGGGGAGCGAGCCGCGACCGACGTGGTCGACCGCCCGGCCGGGTGTGGCGACCACGACGTCGACACCGCGGTCGAGTTGTTGGAGTTGGCGGTAGATCGGCTGGCCGCCGTAGATCGGCACGACCTTGACGCCGAGGTGTCGGCCGTACTTGAAGATCGCCTCGCTGACCTGCATCGCGAGCTCGCGGGTCGGCACGAGGACCAGCGCCGTGGGTGCGGTGGAGCGCCCGCGGTTCGAATCGAGGAGGTTCAGGATCGGGAGTGCGAACGCGGCGGTCTTGCCGGTGCCGGTCGCTGCCTGACCGAGCAGGTCGCTGCCGCCGAGCATCGGCGGGATCGCCGCGGCCTGGATCGGCGTCGGCTCCTCGTAACCGAGATCGTCGAGTGCGGCGAGGATCTCGGGCCGCAGCCCCAGGTCGGCGAACACCGGACCTTCGATGACGTCGTCGTTCGCGGCACGACG
>CAXBAZ010000956.1:0-1789 GCA_963973395.1 uncultured Acidimicrobiaceae bacterium | reverse complement strand
ACGATCCCGACCTTGTGGGACCAGACGAGGCGGGGTGGTCGTGGCCATGCGGTGCGGATGCGGGTGTCGAACCGGCCGGCCATGTCGCGCTCGAGGTCGAGGCGGGTGACGGTCGCTGCGGTGGGGCGGCCTTCGTCCCCCCGGTCGAGCTCCCCGCCGCCGGCACGATCGCCCACGTGATCACCGACCTCCTCGGCCTCGTGCCGTCGTCGTTCACATACCTGCCCCGACCGGCGAAGCAGATCGTCCACCAGCTGGCCATCGACCGCGGCCTGTCCGCTGACGAGGCCGTCGCCCTGGCCCAGATGGTCTGGGCTGACCTCGAGCTCGACGCCGCGGACCGGATCGACCGGAACCGCCCGCTCGAGGCGCTCGGGCTCGACTCGCTGATGGCGCTCGAGCTCCGCAACCGGCTGGAGTCCGAGACGGAGATCAAGCTGTCGGCGACGCTCGCGTTCAACCACCCGACCGTCGCCGCGCTCGCCGCGCACCTCGCCGACCGGATGGAACTGCCGCTCGACGCCGAGCTGCGACCGTCCGACGATCCGTCGGACGTTTCTTCGGACGGTTCGACGGACGGCGCCGCCGTGGACGACGGCGACACCGGAGCGGAGGCCGCATCCGACGCGGACGTCGAGTCGATGCTCGCCGACGAGCTGGCCGAGGTCCAGCGCCTGCTCGAGTCCGACACGAGGTGGTCGTGACCACCGGCGAGACCGGCACGGATGGTGCCGCGTCCGCGACGGATCAGCTCCGTCGGGCACTGACGTCGTTGCGCGAGATGCGCGGCCGTCTCGAGGCGACGGAGGCGGCGCGCACCGAGCCGATCGCCGTCGTCGGGATCGGCTGCCGATTCCCGGGCGCCGAAGGGCCCGACGAGTACTGGGAGCTGCTGCGGAGCGGACGCGACGCGATCACGGAGACCCCGACCGACCGCTGGGATGCAGACGCGATCTTCGACCCGGCTCCCGACGCGCGGGGCAAGGTCGCCACACGGTGGGGCGGCTTCCTCGAGCACATCGACGAGTTCGATGCGGGGTTCTTCGGCATCTCACCGCGCGAGGCGGCCCAGATGGATCCGCAACAGCGGATGCTGCTCGAGGTCGCGTGGGAGGCGCTGGAGGACGCCGGCCAGGACGCCGCCGCGCTCGCCGGGAGCGACGCGGGAGTGTTCGTCGGCATCCACAGCCACAGCTCGGACTACTACCTGCTCCAGGCCGCCGAGCGTCGCGAGCTCGACATGTACAGCGGCACGGGCACCTCGCACAGCGTCGTCAGCGGGCGGCTGTCGTACCTTTTCGACCTACGTGGGCCGAGCGTCGCCGTCGACACCGCCTGCTCGTCGTCGCTGGTCGCGGTGCACCTCGCGGTTCGGAGCTTGCGCGATCACGAGTGCTCGTTGGCGATCGTCGGCGGTGTCAACGCGATCATCGAGCCCAGCTTCACGATGGTCGCGTCGCGAATGCGGATGATGTCGCCCTCCGGCCGGTGCCGACCGTTCGACGCATCCGGCGACGGCTTCGTGCGCTCCGAGGGTTGCGGTGTCGTGCTCCTCAAGCGCTGGTCCGACGCGGTCACCGATGGCGACCACGTGCTCGCCGTCATTCGCGGATCGGCGATCAACCAGGACGGCCGCAGCAACGGGTTGACCGCACCGAACAGCCGCTCCCAACAGGCGGTGATCGAGGCCGCGCTGCAGAGCGCGGGCGTCGCCCCGTCGGACGTGGGCCTCGTCGAGACCCACGGCACCGGAACGCCGCTCGGTGATCCGATCGAGGTCGAGGCGCTC
>CAXBAZ010000955.1:0-1790 GCA_963973395.1 uncultured Acidimicrobiaceae bacterium | reverse complement strand
CGTGCGCGGAGCGGAGACGACCTGCGCGATGCCCTCGACGAACTCGAGGAGTCACCGGTGTGGAACGGTCCGGGCAACCCGACCTTCGGCGTGGGTGAACGGATCGAGGTCGTCGCACCCGACGGCAGCAGCGGTGGCTGACCGGTCGCGCTCCGCGCCATTCGCCGGAGCGCTCTGGCGAGAACGGTCGAGGCTGCAATGACCACACCGAACAAGTGGGACGGCGAGGACGTCGCCGACGTTCCCTACCTCCCTGCGGCTCAACCGGTCTCGACCGGGCCTGCGCCCGCGATACCCGACGCCCCGTATGTCCCCCCGCCGACGCCCGTCGCTCCCGCGCCGTCCGAACCGGTCGCGTTCGACGCCAAGGCCATGGTCGAGTCGCAGAAGCACTACCGCACCGACCCGGCGTACGGCGCGCTCCCGAGTGGCACCGAATCCGGTCGTGACGCGGCCGAGAAGCTTCGGTTGCAGGCTCAGAAGAAGCGCCGCCGCAACCGGCTCGTCGGCCGGGCGGTGGTACTCGTGCTGCTCGGCGGTGTCGCCGCCGCCGGCTGGTTCGGCTACCAGGCGTACCAGAATCAACAGGACCGTGACGCAGCCGAACGTGCCGCCGCCGCTGACGACGAGCCGATGGATGCGTTGGACGCCGCTGTCGCCCTCTCTCCACTCGGTGAGCAGCAGGAGATCGTGGACGGCATAGAGGTGCTGGACGACACGGCGCAAGCTGGTGCCGGCGGACTCCTCGGTGCAGTGGACGACGCGCGCGAAGTGATCGGCGAGACGAACGACGGTGAGGCAGCGTCCGCTGATGTCGCGTCCGCTGTCGTCGATCCGTTCGCGGCCCGAACGGTCGACTTCTTCTACCGGCGCTGGGAAGCGGCGGCCGCGACGTCGCCGATGGTCGAGTACTTCTACTCGTACGATCGAGTGGCCGATACGTACCTCAGCGACATCCGCACCGACGGCGCGCTGACCATCTCCGGCACGAACGCCGACAGCCGATTCGCGATCAGGCCCGACGGCGTGCTCGAACGGGTCGCCCGCACCGCGGCGGGTCTCGACCCGGCGCCCGACATCGCACTCGCCGACGTGTTCGCAGAGGGCGACGTGGTGCCCCCGGAGGCACGCCCGTTCGCGACGCTGATCGAGACCAATCCGGACACCGACTCCGGTGATGTCTTCGGGTACACGATCGACACCGAGCAGTGGCGCGATCGTGACCCCGGTTCGTTCCTCACGTGGGTGACCACGTGGAATCCACGACCGGCCGACGACGCCTCCCTGGTCGAGGCCGATCTGCGCCAGGTCAGCGCCGACGACTTCGACACGACCTCGCTGCGCGAGGTGGCAGAGCCCGAACCGATCGCTGCCGTCGTCGAACGGGACGTGCCGGGCGCAGCTGTGACGTTCGTGGTCGCCCCCGAGGGTCACCTCACGTTCGCCACGATCGTCGACAACACCGCCGACTTCCGGATCGAGTACGTGCTCGTCGGCGTCCGGGACGAACCCGCACTTCTGAACCTGGGTGACCGGAACTGGGTGCCGGCGCCGTAGCCGTTCAGCTCGACAGTGACTCGGCGTCGGCCGGGTTCGGTGCATCGATCCTGACATCGACACCCAAGCCGTCGGCCAGCAGCTTCGATCGTTCGCGGGCGGCGTAGATCTCCAGGTCGAGATCGGCGTCGGGTGCACCGACCGGTTCGATCCGTACGACGTCGTCGTCGATGAACACCCGCACCGAGCGCACCGATTCGGCGTGCCGACGGTCCAACCCGATCGCCACGCGC
>CAXBAZ010000954.1:0-1793 GCA_963973395.1 uncultured Acidimicrobiaceae bacterium | reverse complement strand
CACCTCCACCGACATACGGAACATGATATCGAACACCTGTTCGATCATCAACCCGCCCGATCCAGAAGCTGGCGTGTTCGTGAGGTGGGGGTTCGATTCGGGAGAAACCAACCGCGACGCACACGATCGGAACCGGACCACACGATCCCGTACCATCACTGGCGTTCGCCCCGGGTGTCGACGTGAGAGTTGTGGGCTGCGGGTACTCCCCTGACTTTGCGGAGCCTTGATGTTCGGTAGGTTGAGTCCGATGAGTGCGTCGAGCCTGGACGATCAGATGTCTCAGCTGTCGGGCCGCCGGTGCTCACACTCTGGAGTTCTCATCCGTCGGGCGCACATCATTGCGAGCCTCCTTGCGGTCGTGATCGGAAGCGTGGCGGTGGGATTCATCGTTTCGAACTTGTTCGTTGCCGTTGCGATCGCCGTGGTGCTGGGGGCGGCGACATCTCCGTTCCTCGACAGGCGAGTCCTTGCTGTGGCTGACGGAGATCTCGTCCAGGCAAGTTGTGGCCTGTTCGGACGCAAACCGACTCGCCTGCTCCCTCCCTTGAGCGCCCGAGAACTGGCCGAGCGGCCGTTCGGTCCCAACGGCAACTTCGCGCTCAGCATCAGCGGTAAGATCTTCGTTCTTCAGGGAAGGTCCGACGACTTCGCCCGCGGATATCGCGCCGTCAAGAGAAGCGTCCAGTAGCACCGACCCGCACGAACCCCAGTGCCGGGGACCGTGATCGTGATCGACACGCGCAGCATCGGCGTCGAAATGGCCCTGGACATCGTCGCATCGGCGACCGTTGAGCTCGGACCCGGCTCGACCGACCAACGTCGCCCGACCGAGTTCATCGCCGAGACCATCGCCTGGTTCGACTCACTCGACACCTCATGAGATTCCTCCGAGCTTGATGGCGCCTGCCGAGGTGAGCGATGTGGCTCGCCATGTTGAACCCGTCCGGAACGCGCGGAAACCCAGCCGATCACGCCCGTCCTACATCCGGCACACTTCCGCACCGACTCTGAGGTCGCGGCCGCACATGACACGAGCGCCGCAACCCGTCGAGCCCAGCGGTTCGACCGCACAGTCCGGCCCAAGCCGCACACTGCATGATCCCGACGATCATCCACGACTCAGCGACGGGCGGTGGTTGCGTTACCAGCGGCAGCTCGACGCCGTCGGCCTGACCGAGTGCGCCTCGGAACTCATGCGCGTACGGGAGCCTCGCGGTCGGTACGATGGAAGTGCGGGCCATGTGGGGGTGCCGGCGTTGCTGAGTTTCGGTCGACAGAGCGCGGGCATCGCACGTTGGCGATCGTGCGCAAGGGCGGCAAGCACGTCACTATCCCCATCGCACCGCGCACCGGTCGGGCGTTGGATCTGTACATCGGTGAGCGGACGATGGGGCCGATCTTCCTCGGCGTCGAAGGCGGACGAATGGACCGGTACTGCGCGGATCGGATGGTCAAGCGGTTCGTGAAGCGCGCCGGGATCGACAAGCGCATCTCGCCGCACAGCCTGCGCCACTCGTTCATCACCGCAGCGCTCAACGCCGGCGTCCCACTCCGTGACGTCCAAGAAGCCGCCAGCCACGCCGACCCGCGCACGACGATGCGCTACGACCGGGCCCGACGCAGCCTCGATCGGCTCGCCACCTACATCGTGTCCACGTTCATCGCCGGAGCGACGCGTCCAGGATGAATCGCTCGTCGTCATCCCCTCGACGTTCGTATCCGTTTGTAATACACTTGCGGCGTGGGCGAGTTGTTCGATCTCGACCGGTTGGACGACACCGACCCGTTCG
>CAXBAZ010000953.1:0-1793 GCA_963973395.1 uncultured Acidimicrobiaceae bacterium | reverse complement strand
CGTCGCTGGCGAGAGCGTCTTCCCACACGGCGACCTCCCACATGTCGCCGCGAGGTCGGTCGAGGTCGCGCATGAGCTCGATCACCGAGTTCAGCGCCACGACGCCGTCTGCGGCGCGCACGAACGCGATGCGGGGCTCATCCCACAGCGCGTCTCGCAACTCCTCGACGCTGACAGGCTTCGTGGTCTCGACCATGGCGAAGTGGATGTGGCTGAGGTTGTAGGGCCCCGCGCCGGCCATCGTGGTGATGTCGAGATCTGGTATCACGGTCTGTGCATCGGGGCCCTGGTGGCTGGGGACCTTGATCTCGGGGATCACCGTGTTAATCATCCCGTTGGCGTGTGCTTCCCACGGGTCGGTGCCCCGTCGGAGCAGCACCGCGCGGACGCGTTTCACCCAGCCGCGGCGGTGCAGGGCGTGCATCGTGCGACTCAACGCGGTGGTGTTGCATGACACGACACGGGCGAAGTCGAGGTTGAGAGCGCCGGCGTAGTTGACCTGGGCGCAGAAGGAGTAGCCGGTGAGCTCGTGCTTCTCACCGCCTTGCCAGATGCCTTTCACGCCAGCCGCCAGATAGCGGTCCTTGTTGACCGCGGCCAGCTTTTTAGGAGCGCAGTCGGCCACGACATCGACCTGACCAAGCAGGTCGTCGAGCGACCCAGCCACTGGGATTCCGGCTGCATCCATCTCGTCTCGTGCGGCCGGGTCGGAGGCGAACACTGCGTGGCCGCGTTCGACTGCGACGCGGATCCGGTAGTCCGACGCCACGTCGGCAACACCGACGAGCTCCATGTCGTCCTGCAACGTCACTGCGTCGGCGACACGCTTGCCGATCACGCCGTAGCCGTTGACTGCGACTCTTACCTTCTCGTTTGACATGGTGGTCCTTTCGTGGGCGTGCCAGCCCTTCGTCGACGGACGTGGCCGTCGGGCGGTATTGGTTCTGCGAGCGATGGGATCTGTCAGCCGTCTGTTCATGTCGCCGTAGTGGCGCCGACAGGCTCCGCGGAGGCGATGCGCTCCAACGCAAGGAGGCAGCAGGCCGGTGATGCGGCGGCGTCGATCACCTCTCGTTATTGGCTCGCGGCGCCTGCGGTGGGCTCGGCCCCGTGTTCGCCGGAGGAACCCCCGGGCCGTCATCGCTGTGGAGCATGTGCCGATGGTTCGGTTGATGGTTCATCGCGCCTGGTTCGGCCGCGCCATGGTTCATCCCACCCATCATCAGTGCCATCATCCCGGTGCACACCACGGCAACGACGATGAAGCCAACGCCAACGACACCGGTCGCGACGAGAACGATCGCGATCATCAGCATCGGAATGCAACAAGCGATCATCATCAATCCGTGACCGCGACGCTCTCTGCCTGGTGAACGCGGGACGGGGTGAGGAGTGTTGCCGGTCACGGACGACCTCCGAGCGACGGCGGCACGTAGCCGAGACGTTGGTAGAGGGGGCAATGACCGATCGCCCCAGTCACCAGCAGATCGAGGCCGGCAGCGATGAGAAGCACCTCGAGCGCCGCTGCCAGAGAGGAACTCGCCGACACCAGCAACACGATGCCGGCGATCGCCGCAGCGAGGCCGATCACGATCCGACCAATGCGCTCGACGGGCGTGATATTGACCGACAGTTTGCGTCGGCGATGTTCCCCGGATCCAGTCAGGGCGGCGTTCGGACTGGCCGGACGATGCTGGGCGCGGTCCACGACCTTGTGCATGTTCATGGCGCAACCGCTGGGCAGTCCGGCTGGTCGACGCCCGATTTGTTCGTTGGGAGGACCTCAGTGGAGG
>CAXBAZ010000952.1:0-1795 GCA_963973395.1 uncultured Acidimicrobiaceae bacterium | reverse complement strand
CGAGGTCGCAGTCGGCGACCACGAGCTCGTCGCCGGCGGTGCTCGACCGTGCCAGGATCTCGCCGGACGGCGCCACGATCAGCGTGTCGGCCAGCGAGTCGACCCCCTCCTCGACGCCACCCTTCGCCACGACCACCACGAACGTGCCGTTCTGGTACGCGCCCGACTGGGCGACCAGCGCGTTGTGGAACCCCTGCAGCGGGTCCTGGCTCGGGTCGGGTGCGTAGTGCAGCGGTGTGTTGTAGCCGCAGAGGATCAGCTCGACGCCCTGCAGGCCCATCTCGCGGTACGACTCGGGCCAGCGCCGGTCGTTGCAGATCATCATGCCGACCCGGCCCCCGAACGCTTCCCAGACCCCGAAACCGTCGGGCGAGGGCTCGAAGTAGTACCGCTCGGCGTGCTGGAACGGTCGGTCGGGCTCGTGTTCCTCGTGGCCGGGGATGTGGACCTTCTTGAACGTGCCGACGATCCGGCCCTGGCCGTCGACGAGCGTCTGGACGTTCCACCGGTGCACGTCGGCGCCGTCCCGTTCGAGCAGCGCGTATCCGAGGCAGAACCCGATGCCGAGTCGGCGTGCCTCGTCGAACAGCGGCATCGTCGCTTCGTTCGGCATCGCCGTCTCGTACCAGTGGTCGGCGTCGGTGATGTCGTCGACGAACCACCGCGGGAAGAAGGTCGTCAGCGCCAGCTCGGGGTACACCACGAGGTCGCATCCGGCGTCGGCCGCCTCATGGAGCAGCGAGATCAGTCGGCCGACGACGTCGACGCGATCGTCCGAACGCTGGATCGGGCCCAGTTGGGCAGCGGCCACCGTGACGATTCGGGTCATGGTCACAGTCTGGCCCGCTGCGACGAGGCGTACCATGGCGACCCGTGATCGCCCAGCGACGTCCGAACGACCTGCACGAACTCGAGGTCGCCCTGCTCGACCGGATCGGTGAAGGTCTCGGTCGAAAAATCGGTGCAGCCGGTGGTGCGGAACAGCGTGAGCCCGGTCTCGATCCGCAGCAGCTCCGCAACATCTTCAGCGCCCAGGTGCAGAGCCGTGTGCTCGACCACACCGCGCGCTGGCTGCGAGCCCACGGGCACGGGTACTACACGATCGGGTCGGCCGGCCACGAGGGCAACGCGGCGATCGCGGCCGCGCTGCGCCCCACCGACCCGGCGCTCCTGCACTATCGGTCCGGTGGGTTCTACTGCGCCAGGGCCCAGCAGGTGCCGGGCCACGACCCGGCGCACGACGTGCTGGCCGGGATGCTCGCGCTCGCCGAGGAACCGATCGCCGGCGGCCGGCACAAGGTGTTCGGCCACCACGAGCTGGCGGTGATCCCGCAGACGTCGACGATCGCGTCCCAGGTACCCCGGGCGTTGGGCGTCGCGCTGGCGATCGCCAGGGCCCGACGGCTCGGGATCCCGTCGCCGTGGCCGACCGATGCCCTCGCCGTGTGCTCGTTCGGCGACGCGAGCGCCAACCATTCCACCGCGCAGGGGGCGATCAACGCCGCGGCCTACGCGGCGCACGCCGGACTCGCGGTCCCGCTGCTGCTGGTCTGCGAGGACAACGGCCTCGGCATCAGTGTCCCGACCCCGACGGGCTGGATCGCGGCCGCGTTCTCGGGGCGCCAGGGTTTGCGGTACGTCGCCGTCGACGGCAGCGACCCGATCGCCGTGCACGCCACCGTGAGCGAGGTCGCCGCCGAGATCCGGCGGACGCGTCGACCGGTGCTGCTCCACGTGGCCACCGTCCGCTATCTCGGCCACGCCGGTACCGACGTCGAGTCCGGCTACCGCTCCG
>CAXBAZ010000951.1:0-1796 GCA_963973395.1 uncultured Acidimicrobiaceae bacterium | reverse complement strand
CGCCGTCGAGATAGAGGGGCGGCCCCCAGGCCACGACTCCGGCGACCTGATCGACGTTGTGGGCTGCCCACCGCAACGCGAGCGCGCCGCCGAGTGAATGGCCGGCCACCACGACCGGGCCACCGCTGCCGAGTTCCCGCACGGTTTCGTCGATGGCCTCGAGGTGATCAACCACGTCGAAATGGTCCCGGGTCGAGTCCATCGCCCGACCGAAACCCAACAGGTCCGACATGACCACCCGGCCGTGTTCGGCCAGCCGGTCGAAGCCAGCACCGAAACAGTCCGCAGTCGTACCCACACCGTGGAGCACGAGAAACGTCGGATCACCGGAACCCCCGACCCTCGCCGGCAACCGTCCGTCGGTTCGCAACGGCAGGGACGACGGTCGCCACGACGCGACGTATGGTGCCCGCGAACGTGTCCACCACCATGCGGCGGCGCTCAGCCCGAACGCTGCAACGGTGCCGACCAGCGCCCGGCGAACACCCCGGCTACGGGCCCGACGGCCCCGGCGAAGCGCGTGCGCCCGTACGACTGAGTTCATGCCGCTCACCTTCGCGCGGCCCGGCGAAGACTCCCGCCTCCGGCGCGAACTTGGTGGACGGTACCGTCGGCTGTATGCCTGACACGTTGCGTTCGGTCCTGTTGTTCGTTGCCGCCGCGATCTTGGAGATCGGCGGGGCGTGGATGATCTGGCAGGGTGTCCGCGAGCATCGCGGTATCGGTTGGATTGGTGTCGGGGTCGTGGCGCTCGCCGGCTACGGGTTCGTGGCGACGTTCCAGCCCGACCCGAACTTCGGTCGGGTTCTTGCCGCCTATGGTGGGGTGTTCGTCGCGGGGTCGCTGCTGTGGGCCGTGATCGCGGATCGGTTCCGACCCGACCGCTACGACATGGTCGGCGCCACGGTCTGCCTCGTTGGTGTTGCGGTGATCATGTACGCCCCCCGTGCCGCCTGACCGGGACCAGCGACGATCCGGGCGCCAAATGTCGAAAGGCCCCGACGCCACGTTTCGACTTCACATTTTCTCCTGGTGGGTCGTGTTGAGGATGTGACAGACGTCGCGGTCGCCGCAGTCGGCAGGGTCGAGTCGTCGGCTCCGCTCCAGCAGCACGTTCAGTTCCCCTTCGAGCGTCTCGAGTTCGCGTCGCCGCGTCTCGACGGCTTCGAGTTTTGATCGCAGCAGGCCCTCGACGTGCTCGCACGGCGCGTCGCCGCCGTCGCGGACATCGATGACGCTGCCGATCTGCGCCAACGTGAGACCCGCGGCCTGCGCGCGCTTGATGAATCGCAGCCGCTCGATCGTGGCGGCTTGATAGACGCGATAGCCGTTCGCTGAGCGTTCGGGGTTGGGCAGCAACCCTCGCCGTTCGTAGAAGCGAATCGTTCGCGTCGGGAGGCCGAGGGCGTCGGCAACCTGTCCGACGCGCACGAACGCAGCGTACCCAACCCTCTCCCGCAGGAGAAGGATCGTATACATCGAATCCGGGCTTGACCTTCTCCTGCAGAACAATGTTTACAGTCGAGGCTCACGACCACGAACGGCGCGACCCCTGGTCGATCACGCCAACCACCAACAACAAGGGAGCGTCATGAACAGTTGCTGCAGCACGTCCAACACCGATGCACAGCCATGCCCCGCGTGCGGCCACGACGGGCCGATCGTCGGCTCGGCACCGGTGCGCCCCCACCGGACCGACGCCGCAAATGGTGATTGGCAGCATTGCGCCAACGAGCATTGCGATGTCGTCTTCTATCTCGGCGGGGACACGGTCGATGCCGGCTCGGTGAGCACTC
>CAXBAZ010000950.1:0-1797 GCA_963973395.1 uncultured Acidimicrobiaceae bacterium | reverse complement strand
TGTCGGTGCCGCCCGAAACCAGCCGGAAGCCCTCCCCCGCAAGCGCCTCGGCGAGCGCCGACGCGTTGGTGACGACCTGGTGGGCGTACTCGGAGAAACTCGGTTGCGACGCCTCGTAGAACGCGATCGCCTTGCCGGCGATCGCGTGTTCGAGCGGGCCGCCCTGCCAACCGGGGAAGACCGCCTTGTCGATCGCCTTCGCGTGGGCCTCGGTCGACAGGATGCAGCCACCTCGCGGACCGCGCAGCGTCTTGTGGGTCGTGAACGTGACGACGTCGGCGTACGGCACCGGGTTCGGGTGTGCACCGCCCGCGACCAAGCCGGCGAGATGTGCGATGTCGAACATCAGGAGCGCGCCGACCTCGTCGGCGATCGACTTGAACGGCTCGGGATCGAGACGGCGCGGGTAGCTGGTGGTGCCGGCCACGATCATCTTCGGTCGGTGCTCGTGGGCGAGGGCCCGCACCGAGTCCATGTCGATCCGCTCCTCGCCGCCGACGCCGTAGGACACGAAGTCGTAGAGCAGACCGCTCGCGTTGACCGGCGAGCCGTGGGTGAGATGTCCGCCGTGGTCGAGGCTGAGCCCGAGCACCGTGTCACCCGGCTCGAGCAGCGCCTGGTACACGCACATGTTCGCGTTGGCACCCGAGTGCGGTTGCACGTTGGCGTGCTCGGCTCCGAAGAGCGCCTTGACCCGCTCGATCGCGAGCGACTCGATGTCGTCGACGAGGGCGTTGCCGCCGTAGTACCGCTTGCCGGGGTATCCCTCCGCGTACTTGTTCGTGAGCACCGAACCCGTCGCCCGCATGACCGCCGGGGACGTGAAGTTCTCGCTCGCGATCAGCTGCAGACCGGTGGTCTGGCGCTCGACCTCGCGGGCGATCAGCGCCTCGATCTCGGTGTCGGGATGGGAGTCGGAATGAAACGGCATGGGGTCTCCTCAGCAGGCGTAACGTTCGGTGTCTGACACCATTCGTTACATCTCGTTTTCGAGTCGGGTGATCTGGTCGACGCGGCGGGCATGGCGACCGCCCTCGAAGTCGGTGGTGAGGAAGACGTCGACGATCTCCTCGGCGAGTCCGACGCCGACGACGCGCGCTCCGATCGACAGCACGTTGGCGTCGTTGTGCTCGCGCGCCAGTCGGGCGGTGTAGAGACAGTTGCACAGCGCGGCGCGCACTCCGCGCACCTTGTTGGCCGCGAGCTGTTCGCCCTGCCCGCTGCCGCCGATCACGATGCCGACGTCGGCGTCGCCGTCGCGCACCTTGCGGCCGGCTGCGGCGCAGAACTCGGGGTAGTCGACGGTCTCGGTCGAGTCGGTGCCGCAGTCGACGATCTCGTGGCCGGCCTCGACCAGCCGGTCGAGCAGGTGTTGCTTGAGCTGGTAGCCGGCGTGGTCCGATCCGAAGGCGATGCGCGTCACGAACGGTCAGTGTACGAGCGGGCATCCGACCGATTCGAACGGCTTGACGAATCGTCAGCGCACGGACCCACGGCACCCCTCCAACCGAGTCTCACGGCGTGTCGACTTCCTGTCCGCTCAGCGTGCCCTGGTCGGGACACGAGACGGCGAGATACTCGGTGGTGAGCGGTGCGAACGGCACACGCTGCTCGACGAACGTGCTCGCGGCGTCGTCGATCACGGCCCACATCTCGTCCGGCAGGTCGACCACGAACTCGGGGGTCGACGGGTCGCGCTGGGCGAGACCAGCGAGCCACGCCTGTTCGATCGCGGCGATCGTCGCGTCGTCGGCGCCGACGTCACGCAGCGCTGCGCGTGCGACCTCGAGCCGGCGG
>CAXBAZ010000949.1:0-1798 GCA_963973395.1 uncultured Acidimicrobiaceae bacterium | reverse complement strand
CTCGCTGCACTGGAGGCGGGGCACCGACTCGGCGCCGGCGAGCACGACTATCCGCGATCGGTCGCCGAGGAAGTGTTCCGACTGGTGGCCACCGAGGCGACGCGCGAACGCGCCGACAATCCCGGACTACCGTCTGACCACGTGGAGACGATCATCGCCACCAGCTGCATCGTTCAAGCCTGCATGCGCCGCTTCCATCTCGACGCCGTGCGGCTGCGAGTCACCGACTGAGCCGACCCCACCCCACCGAGCCGACACGACCGTGCGACACCCCGCCTCGATGCTTCGACGACACCCCCAGCCACGTCTGTTCGGCCGGCGGGTGATGCTGCGCCCACTGGCGCCGAACGACTTCGCGGCATGGCGTGACGTGCGGACCCGCAACGAGTCGTGGCTCGTGCCCTGGGAGCCGATCCGATCCACCTCGCTGCCGGATCCGACCCGCGACCGCGTCGCGTTCGAGGCCCGCTGCTCGGCGCGCGATCGTGAACGATCGGCCGACCACGCCTACCCGTTCGGCGTGTTCGTCGACCAACAGTTCGCCGGCGAGATCAACGTCAACAACGTGACCCGCGGCGCGCTCCAGGGCGCGACGATCGGCTACTGGATCGATCAGGCTCGGGCCGGGAACGGCTATATCTCCGAAGCCGTCGTCGTGGTCATGAAGTTCGCGTTCGAGGAGCTCCAGCTCCACCGGCTCGAGATCTGCATCGTGCCGCGCAACATGAACAGCCGGCGGGTCGTCGAGAAGCTCCATCTCCGCAACGAAGGCGTCGCGGAGCGCTACCTCGAGATCAACGGCACGTGGGAGGACCACGTGCGGTACGCGATCACCGCCGAGGAGTGGGACGCACGATCGAACGAGCTGACGGCCGACTGGATCGCGGGCTGACCGGATCACCGGCCGACCCGCATCGGGTCGGCCGGGACCGATCAGGTCGGATCAGAGATCGCCGGCGAGGCGGAACGCCTCGGCTCGCTCCTGGCGCATCTTGGTGCGCCGCTTCCACATCTTCGTCTTCCAGTGGCGACGGTTGCGGGTCGCCTTCGCCGCCTTGGTCCTGGCGACCTCGGGATCGTGATGGTGTGCCGGCTTCCACGCGGCACCGGGTTCGTGCAGATCTTCGGCGTCGAGGCCCCCGCTCACCTCCTGTGCGACCTGATTGAGTTCCACATGGATCCGGTGCCGCTCGCTGTGGGCGTGGGCTCGCAGTTCCTGCTTCGGCGGCAACGGCACTTCTGCAGTGCGGTGGCGCTGACTCATTGGCTACCTCCTGGTGGTGGTTGCTATGTCTCCCCTTGAGCAACAGTAACCCACCGTTCACGCGCGCGAGCCAGGGTCTTCGGTAACAGTTCTGCGCGAATTCGCCGAACCGGCCCGCCGGCGTGTGATCACGGCGTCAGATCTCACGCTGCGCGGTCCGGTCCGAACGCGTCGCGTGGTCGACCGACCGCTGACTTCGACCCACCGCCTACTTCGAGCGGCTGGAGATCTTCGCCTTCAGCGCCGCGATCCGCTCCTCGAACCACGGCTGCTGCACCGTCCACAATTGTGGTTCGAACTCACGCTCGACCGCCGCCGCGTGGGTCGGGATGTCGGCCATGTCGCGGATCGTCTCCTTCGCCATGATCGCCAACCGGCGCGGCGCGGTGGCTGCGCCGCGGGCGAACTCGTGCGCGGCCGTCAGCAGTTCGTCGTCGGGCACCGATCGGTAGGCCAACCCGACCCGTTCGGCCTCCGGACCGTCGAGCACCTGGCCGAACACGACCGCGGCCATCGCGTTCTGCTGCCCGACGA
>CAXBAZ010000948.1:0-1804 GCA_963973395.1 uncultured Acidimicrobiaceae bacterium | reverse complement strand
CCAGGCGTGGGACGCCGATTTCGTGGCGTTCTCGAGCCACAAGATGTGCGGGCCGGCCGGCGTCGGCGCGCTCTGGGGGCGCATGGAGCTGCTCGACGCGATCCCGCCGTACATCGGTGGGGGCAACATGATCTCCGACGTCCGCCTCGACGGGTTCACGACCGCTCCGGTTCCCGCCAAGTTCGAGGCCGGCACGCCGCCGATCGTCGACGTGATCGGCTTCGGCGCTGCGGTCGAGTACCTCGAGTCGATCGGCATGGGCGAGATCCGTCGCCACGAGATGGAGCTCACCCGATATGCGCTCGACACGCTGAAGGGTCGCTACGGCTACGGCATCACGATCCACGGACCCGACAACGTCGAGGTGCGCGGCGGGGTGCTCAGCTTCGCGTTCCGCGACATCCACCCCCACGACGTCAGCCAGGTGCTCGACGAGCGCAACGTGTGCGTGCGGGCCGGACACCACTGCGCCAAGCCGCTGATGCGCCTGCTCGGCGTCAACGCGACCGCCCGGGCCAGCTTGTACCTGTACAACGACCGATCCGACGTCGATGCGTTGACCGATGCGCTCGACGGCGCCACCGATATCTTCGGTCTCTGACCCACCGCCCATCGACTGCGGGAGACATCATGCCAGGCCTCGAAGATCTCTATCGCGAGATCATCCTCGATCACTACCGCACGCCGCGCAACCGCGGTGAGCTGCCACCCCCGGCACGTCATGCCGAGGGTCACAACCCACTGTGCGGCGACGAGATCACCGTCTATCTCGACGTCGACGGCGACGTGGTCAACGACGTGAAGGTCAGCGGTCAGGGCTGTTCGATCTCACAGTCGTCGGCGTCGATGATGAGCGCCGCGATCAAGGGCAAGAGCGTCGCCGAGGTCCAAGCGCTCGTCCGCAAGTTCAAGGGCATGATGTCGATCGAGACCGACGGCGACGACCCCGTCGAAGACGTCCCGCTGGGCGACCTCGAGGCGCTGCAGGGCGTCGTCAAGTTCCCGGTCCGCATCAAGTGCGCGACCCTTGCCTGGAACACCCTGCTCGACGCGCTCGAAACACCCGATTCCTGATCGCGGCGGCCGGGGTGCGACAGTCGTGGCGATGGGCGACGACGACAACATCGATCCCGACCTGATCGAGGCGCGAGCGCGGGCCGGTCGGGCGATCCGCGACCTGGGGCACGCGTTCATCGGCCGTCACGCCACGATCGAGCAGATCGAGCACCTGAGCGACGTCGTCGAGGGCGTCACGGCGGCGCTGTGGCCCGGCGAGGCGCGTTCGAAGGGACGTGGTCACGAGTTCTCGAGCGCCGATTCGATCGATGTCCCCCAGGGGCAGTTCCACCACACGTTCGACGATCGACCCGTGTCCGGGCGCTCGTCGCCCTGGGGCCTCGACCCCGAACTGCACCGACACGGCGACGAGATCGTGGCACTCGTGACGCTGCGGTCGGCCCACGAGGGAGCGCCGGGGCGCGCACACGGGGGTGTCGTGGCGGCGCTGTTCGACGACGTGTTCGGATCGGTGCTCGACGTCGTGAAGCAGGCCGCGTTCACGGGTGACCTGTACATCCGGTACGTGGCCCCCACGCCGCTGTTCCGCGAGCTGGCGTGCCGAGTCAGGCTGACCGGACGCGAGGGTCGCCGGTTGCTGATGACCGGCGAGCTGGTCGACACCGAGAACGACCACGTCGTGGTGACAGCGACGGCGACGTTCATCGCGGTCGACCCCGACGCCTTCGCGAGGGCGACCGCCGCTCGACCCGCCCCTCCCGACGAAGACGCGTGATCAAGTACCTCG
>CAXBAZ010000947.1:0-1805 GCA_963973395.1 uncultured Acidimicrobiaceae bacterium | reverse complement strand
TGGCGGTGAGTTGGCCTTGGCCTTGGAAGTCGCCGTCGGTGGTGGTTTCGCCGGGTCGGGTTTCGAGGAGCCGGGTGGGGGTGACGGTTTCGACGTTGCTGCCGGCGGGGATGTAGCCGTTGACGTCGATGATGGCGTGGGTGGCGGCGAGGGTGTAGAGGCAGATGTCGCCGTTGGTGTCGAGTTTGGCGGTGACGCTGTTGGCGATGAAGTCGCCGGGGCCGTAGTTGATGTTGGAGGCGGTGGGCACGGTGGGGGTGCAGGGGTAGAGGGTGGCGAAGCCGGGTGCTGTGGGTGCGGCCATGGTGAGGTTGACGATGGCGGCGGTGGCGTCGGCGGGGACGCCGCCGCGTCCGGCGATGCGGATCTTGGTGATGCTGTTGGCGGTGAGTTGGCCTTGGCCTTGGAAGTCGCCGTCGGTGGTGGTTTCGCCGGGACGGGTCTCGAACAGCCGCGCCGGGGTCACCGTCTCGGCATCAGGTGGCTCGGCGACGCCGTCTGCGCCGACGAACCGCCGCAGTGTCCGGGTGGTCTCCGTGGCAGCCGTCGTCACGATGTCGCCATCGGGGGCTCCCCCGACGGAGGTGGACGTCAGATCGTCACCCACTGCGATGTCGACCGGTGCCGACGAGGTGTCCACGGATCCGTTCGTCGCGAGCCGCAGGACCCGCAGGCGAGTCGCCGGGTTCGATGCTCCGTCGAACTGCGGTGCATTGACGATCGCGAGGGCGCCGCCCGGGAGTGACGTGATGCCGCCGACGTCACCGAAGGTCGCCGGCAGCTCGGTGTGGCCGGAACTTCCCCACGAACTCACGGGATCACCGCTCGCCAACGCGAATCGATGCATCGTGGCGGAGGTGCCGTTCGAGGTCGTGACGACGACATCCGTCCCGACGATCTCGACACCGCGCGATTGGGCATCCTCCGGCGCGGTCTGCGGCGGGAGGATCGCCGCCGACCAGACCACGGCGCCGCTCGTGCTCTGGCGGGTCACCAGCACGACCTCGTCGTGGACGCTGCACCCACCGATGCCCTGGAGACCGACGTGCACGAACTCGGACGACGAGATCGAGGCCGTGCCGAACGGTCGCTCACCCTGGAACAGCATGCAACCCGGCCCGACGACCGACGTGTCGTTCTCGAGCGAGAACTCGGAGCCGAACACGCCGTCAGCCGAGATCGACACCGCTCCGTTGCCGCCGAGCTGGACTTGGGAGATGACGAGCGATCCGTCCGCCGCGAACCCCCCGGTGGCTCGGTAGGCCGTGTACCCCTGCTCCATGGTGGCCGCGCCGTCACCGCCACCATAGGTGGTGTCCGGCGCCCCGGAGGCGGTGACCTTGGCGGCCCAGAGCCCGTTGCTGAAGGGGTCGTCGGGAACCGTGGTGCGCTCGCCACCAGCGATGATCGAGCCGTTCGCGAGCACGCGGATGTCGACGAACGTGACGCGTTCCACCGGCACCGGCACCTCCGCACGGCCGTCTCCCGAGAAGCCGGTGTCGGGGGAACCGTCGGCGAGATACCTGGTGAACGCGATCGCGCCGTCGTGGACGCCGACGACCACAGCCCGGCCCGCATCGTCGACGGCGACCGGTCCGATCTCGTCGAGGAGGCCGATGGCGACCACACCGTCGGTCCCGAAGTCCGGATCGGGTTCGCCGTCGGCATGGGCCATCGACGGCACGAGGGCGATCGCAGCGACGAACGTGCAGGTGATCAGACGGTGCATGGGGCGTGTCCTCCGGTGGCGTGCGGATCGAGCGACCGGTTCGGCCGCTCGCGGACCGGTCTAGACCGATGGTGTT
>CAXBAZ010000946.1:0-1810 GCA_963973395.1 uncultured Acidimicrobiaceae bacterium | reverse complement strand
GCCTCCGACCATCGGCGACATCGCGACCCACGGCGAGCGCCGACAGGTTGCCGATCGATCCACCGCTGCAGAACGCACCTCCTGATCCGGTCGGCATGCCGGCGAGCGCGCGCAGGTGGTCGAGGGCCTGGTTCTCCGCGGCCACGGCACCGGCCGCTTCGAGCCACGACTCGGCCGAGAACGAGGTCGCGCCGACCGCGGCATCCATCCAGATCGCGGCGGCGGCCGGGGACATGGGGATGAAGCCGAGGTACCGGGGCCCGTCGAGCGCGACCGTGTGGGCCGCGACCGCGTGCTCGAAGCGCGCCCAGGCACGGTCGACCCCCAGCCCGTCCGGCGTGATCGCACCCTCCAACAGCGGGAGCAACTCTGTCGGCGACGTGGTCACTCCGAGCGCGGTGTTGCCGAGCCGGTCGGAGATCAGTCGGGTGACCCGTTCGGGCAGATCACCGATCGCGGCATCAGGGCCATGCAGGTTCACGGCGACGAAGGTAGTGGACGCCCGGCCGCGCACGACCAGAAACCCCCGATGGCCGACGTCGCTCGGCCTGGGAGCATGGTGCCGTGGCGCCGTCCCCGCATCGTGATCCGCGCGCCGCCCTGGTGCGGCTGCTCCGGCCGCACGCGCGCCGGTGGACGGGACTCGCGGTGCTCGTGGCGATCAGTTCGCTCCTCCTGCTCGCGGGTCCGCTCGTCATCCGTCGCATCGTCGATCGGGCGACCGCGGGTGCCGAGACCGGCGAGTTGCAGCAACTCGCGGTCCTCTTCCTCGCGATCGTCGTGGTCAGTCAGGTCGCGGAGATCGTCGTCGTGCGAGCCGCGACGATCAGCGCATGGCGGACGACCAACCAACTGCGGTTGGACATGACCGACCACGTGCTCGGACTCGACCACGAGTTCCACCGGAGGCACACGCCGGGCGAGCTGATCCAGCGGGTCGACGGCGACGTGACCTCGGTGTCCGATCTCCTCGGACGCGTCGTCCCCCGAGCGTTCGGCGCGTCGTTGCTGATCACGGGCATGGTCGTGGTGGTCGCGGTCGTCGACTGGCGGATCGGGCTGGGGATGTTCGTGTACGTCGCGATCGCGTTCGGGCTGATCCTCCTGCTCCGTGAACGGGCCGTCGACGAGTCGACCGACGAGTTGAGCGCGTTCGCCCGTTTGTACGGCGGCATCGAGGAGCGCTTGAACGCGGCCGAGGACATTCGCGCCAACGGCGCGGGCGGGCACGCGATGTGGCGGTTCGTCGAAGAGAGCGCCGACTCGCTCGGCACGTCGGTGCGGCGCGAGTCGGCGTTCCTCGGGATGTGGTGGTCGGTTCGAGCGGTGGTCGTCGGGGGCACCGTGGTGTCGCTCGTCGTGAGTGCGCTGTTGGTGTCGCGAGGGCAGATGACGATCGGTACCGCCTTCCTCCTCTTCCAGTACGTGCTGCTGATCGAACGGCCGCTCGACGAGGTGGTCCACGAGCTCGAGACGGTCCAGAAGGCGACAGGGGCGATGCGCCGGGTCGCTGATCTGCTCGCGACGGAAGCGACGATCGTCGACGCGGGCACGGCCTCGCCGCCGACCGGTGCCCTCGCGGTCCGGTTCGCCGGCGTCGGGTTCGACTACGGGGACGACCAACCGGTGCTCGGCAACGTGTCGGTCGACGTCGGCTCGGGACGTTCGGTCGGCATCGTGGGGCGCACGGGCAGCGGCAAGACGACGTTCTCCCGGCTCGTGCTCCGCCTGGTCGAGGCCACGGAGGGGGCGGTCGAGCTCGGCGGCGTGCCGATCGCCGACATCCCGCTGGCCGAGCTCCGGCGCCGGG
>CAXBAZ010000945.1:0-1810 GCA_963973395.1 uncultured Acidimicrobiaceae bacterium | reverse complement strand
CGGCGAGCGCCACCGCGCCGGCCCGGAGGAGCTCCGCGGGAGTGCCGTACCCCCAGGTCACCCCGATGCACACGATGCCGTGGTGCATCGCGCCGTGGACGTCGTGGTCGCGGTCACCGACCATGATCACATGGTCGACGAGATCTGGGTCGGCGTGGATCTCGAGAGTCCGCAGGGCGTGGTCGATGACCTGCGCTTTGGTCCGACGGTCCGGCGTCAACGAGGCACCGGCGCGCACGTCGAACCGTTCGCTGATCCCGAAGTGGTCGAGGATGGGATGGGCGGTCTGCTCGGGCTTGGCGGTGGCGATCGACAGCGAGAGGCCTCGACCGGCCAGCTCGTCGAGCATCTCGATGATGCCGTCGTACAGCGTGTTCTCGTACGCGCCGATCGTCGTGTAGCGCTCGCGATAGCGGTTGATGACCCGCTCGAGCGCATCGTCGGGAATGCCGATCGACGGGAGTCCGATCTCGAACGGTGGTCCGATGACCGATCGGACCTCGGCCTCGGTGGGCACCGGGAATCCCTCCTGCTCGCACGCCCATTGCAGTGAGCGCAGGATGCCGGGTTCCGAATCGGAGAGTGTGCCGTCGAGGTCGAGCAGCACGTGTGTGCGGGGTTCGCTCACTGGCACACCCGCTCGAGTTCCTTCAGTGCGTCCTCGGTGCCCACGGCCACAATGATGTTGCGCGGATGGAGCACGACGCCGGGATCGGGGTTGGTGGTGAACGTGCCGTCGTCGCCGCGCAGCGCGAGCACCAGGGCTCCCGCACGGTGCCGGAGGTCGGCGTCGCGCAGCGTGCTGCCGGCGATCCGGGAGCCGTGTGGGATCTCGAACTCCCGCATCCGGAAGTCCATCGACCGTTCGTGCATCACGACGTCGACGAACTCCGCGACGTTGGGTTGGAGAACGAACGACGCCATGCGGGCCGCGCCGAGCTCCTGCGGGTTGACCACCCGGTCGGCGCCGGCGCGGCTGAGCTTCTCGACGCTCTCGTCCTGGCGGGCGCGGGCGACGATGAACAGGTCGGCCTTGATCGCCCGGCTCGACAACGTGACGAAGAGGTTCTCCGCGTCACCCTCGAGTGCCGCGATCAGGGCCCGGGCCCGCTCGATTCCCGCCGCCCGCAGGACGGCGTCGTGTGTCGCATCGCCGACCACGGTCGGGAGTTCGATCCCGACGACGCGTTCCGCGTCCACGTCGATCACGACAACGTGGGCGCCGTCGCGGGCCATGTCGCGCGCGACCGCACGTCCGACACGACCCCAACCGCACACGATCACATGGTCGCGCATCTCGGAGATCTTCCTGTCCATCCTCCGCCTCCCGACGAACTCTCGAAGTTGGCCCTCGACGATCACCTGGACGACCGACGTGAACGTGTAGAGCACCGTGCTCACTCCGGTCACGATCAGCGCCATCGTGAAGACCTTCTCGGCGCCGGAGATGTCGGGACCGTTGACCTCGCGGTACCCGACCGTGGTGATCGTGGTGATCGTCATGTACATCGCGTCGATGAACGCGAGCCCGAACGCCCAGAAGCCGATCGTCCCGATGACGAAGACGGTCAGCACCAGGCCCAGGGCCAGCCGCAGTCTTCCGATCGTCGACGTCACCGCCGACACCGTAGTGGCCGACCCCCGTCACCGCCCGAGACGCCGCCGTTCGTCGAGCCGTACGTCGAACCGTACGACTAGCCGGGTGTGGACGCGGCATCCGCCACACCCGACGCCAACCAGTAGGAGATGGCTGCGAACGAGAGGCCGTCGGTGATCTTGCCGTCGAGCAGGAGTCGCCGGAGGTCCGCGA
>CAXBAZ010000944.1:0-1813 GCA_963973395.1 uncultured Acidimicrobiaceae bacterium | reverse complement strand
GGGTGATCGGCGGCAGGGTCGAGCCGGGCCCGGACCTGCCGTGCCGCGATGTGCCACCGCCGCTGTGCCGACCGACGGACGCGCGCAGACGATCGAACAGGCTCATCCGATCACCGGCTCGACGACAGCGCGCTGCCCCATGGCGACACCGTAGCGACCCTCACTGCCACGGCCGGCCGGCCGCCATCCGGCGATCAGTGGGAACTGCGACGGGTCGCGAGTGCGTCGAGACGGCTCGCCAGCTCGTCGGGTGACACGCCGTGTTCCAGCGCGTCGCGCAGGATGTCGAGGTGCGACGGTGGCGTCAGCCCACCGAGCGGTGGGTCGTTGTCGAGGTTCGTCGGGAAGGCGTAGCCGTCAGCCGCGGCGGTCATCGCGTTCGTCAGCGAGTCGGCGTCCAGACCGGCCGCTTTCCGCTCGAGCAGCGCCGAGTAGACGGCGTTCGACATCCGCAGGCGGTCCATCGTCTCCATCGCCCTCGCCATCGCCGACGAGATCTGGAGCAGGTTGGCCATGCGACGAACGTCGGTGGTCACGTTCGAGCCGGCGGCGTGGAACAGCGCCGGGTTGAAGAACACGATGTCGCCCTTGGCGAGGGGGAGCTGCGTGCGGTGCTCGGCGAAGTACGCGACGAAGTCGGGGTTGCGCCAGGCGAGGTATCCGAGCTCGTACTGCTGCGAGAACGGCAGATACATCGTGGGGCCGGTCTCGACGGGCATGTCGCAGTGGGCGACCGCCCCCTGCAGCGTGAGCATCGGCGACAGGCGATGCGTGTGCGCGGGGTACGCCTCGGCCTCGTCGTCGGTCATGAACCCCAGGTGGAAGTCCCGGTGCGGCTGCTGCGCCTGACCTCCGGGATTGACGACGTTGACCTGTGACGAGATCTGGTAACCCGGGCCGAGCCATGCGAGCGCCCCGAGCGCTGCCATGTCGTTGGCGTAGTAGTCGACGAACACGTCGGGGGCCGAGACCGCGAGCTTCTCGATCGCGTTCCAGACGCGGTCGTTCGCTCCCGGCTTCGCGTAGTGGTCCCCGACCGAACGCCCCTCACGGTGTTGCTGGTCGATCATCTCCTGGAACGCAGCTGTCGCCCGGTCGACGACATCGTGATCGAACGCGCCGGCGATGACGAAGATGCCGGCGCCACGGTCGAGCACCTCGGCGAGCACGTCGCGGACGGCGCGGTGCGACGCAGCATCGGTGATCAGCGCACGGAGTCGGGACGCCTCGAAGATCGGCACGCGCTGCTCGAGGCGCGCCGCGAACTCGGGCGTCGGTGTCGGTTGCTCGATGATCGCGACGAAGTCCTCGATGCGGCACAGGTGCCGGCCGAACGTCGGAAGCTGTTGCAGGTCGGTCATGTCGAACTCCAGTTCATCACGGTTCGGATCGGAGGGCGGGTCGGGCATCGAGCTCGGCGGCGAACGCGGCCACGACATCGTCGGCGACCGGTACGAGGTGCTCGGGGGCGGGGTATCCGCCGGCGGAGACGTCGGCGCGGAACTCGCCGAACGCTGCAACCCGCTCCCGTTGCAGGCGGGAGTACTCGGCGTCGAAGTCGCGGTACACCTTGGCGTGGCGAGGGCGATGGCCGCGGGTGTGACCGAGGATGTCCTCGGCGAAGAGATTCTGCGCGTCGCCGTCGACACCGGCGCCCATCGAGAACAGCACCAGCGACGTGCGCTTCGCGATCTCGGCGGTGATCGGCGCGGGGACGACCTCGATCTCGGCGGCGAACGCACCCGCGGACTCCAGAGCGCGCACCTGATCGAAGATCTCGACCGCGCTGTCGACGGTCTTGCCGACGGCCTTG
>CAXBAZ010000943.1:0-1815 GCA_963973395.1 uncultured Acidimicrobiaceae bacterium | reverse complement strand
CGGGCGGGCCGGCGCGTGCTGGGTACGATCGTGGACATGGAGACCGTGGTCGAGGTGTTCGCCGACATCGGGTGCCCGTTCACCCACGTCGGGCTCCGGCGTTTCGTCGAACGCCGCGCCGAGCTCGGACGCGACGACGTCGTGCTGCACGTGCGGTCCTGGCCGTTGGAGATCGTGAACGGGCGGCCACTCGATCCGGCGTTCATCGCGGAAGAGGTCGACGAGATCCGCGAGCAGGCCGCACCCGACATGTTCGCCGGTTTCGTCGAGTCGTCGTTCCCTGCGAGCTCCCTGCCCGCCCTCGCGCTGGCCGCGGCCGCCTACGAGCACGACCTGCGCACCGGCGAGCGGGTGAGCCTCGAACTGCGCGACCTGCTCTTCGAACAGGGCGTCGACGTCGGCGACGTGGCGGTGCTCCGGCACCTCGCCGACGAGAACGGCGTTACCGTCGACCTCGACGACACGACCAGGGTGCATGCCGATCACACCGCCGGGGCCGCCCGCCACGTGACCGGATCGCCACACTTCTTCCCCTCTGCGGGCGGGTTCTTCTGCCCCGCCCTCGACGTGCGACGCGACACCGACGGTCATCTTCGCATCACCGCCGACCCGGCTGGCTTCGACCGGTTCGTCGCCGACTGCTTCGCCTGATCCGATCGGCCACCGACCGCCGAGCTTGCGGAGCCAGGCGCCGTCTGTCGACGCTGGGTGGTCGGCCGGACCGGCAGCGTGGGATCTGAGTCGGATTTGTCCTCTGCCATCCAAAACTTGACGCAGCGCGACTTTTCCGGTTTCCGAGTGCGGGGCATCGTGGATTCCGTCGACGCGGCGACGATGCCGACGCCGACTCGGGGCCCCGCCAGACCCTGTCATCCGAACCGACATCTGAGCAGTGAATGGGGCGACAACCATGACCGTCATCTCGAGTCCCTTCGAGCGACAGCCGACCTACCGTCAGATCCTGCGACCGTTCTGGTTCGTCGGCGCGCTGATGATGATGCTCGACGGGCTCACCACGTACCTCGCGCTCACACTCCACGCCGACAACGGTGCACGCGAAGGCAACCCGATCGCGGTCTGGGCGATGGAGCACATCGGTGTGGCGGGAACGTGCATCCTCAAGGTGCTGATCGGCGTCGCGATGATGTGGCGTCTCGCGACCACCGCCGAGCGCGGCCACAAGTTCGAGTGGCTGAACCGCGGGCTCTTCCTCCGCAAACGTCCGACGTGGAAGGTCCGCCGAAACGCGGCGTGGGCGCTCGCGTTCAGCCTCGTGTTGATGGGTGTCGTGGTCGGCAACAACCTCCGGGCGATCATCAGCCTGTCCACGCAATAGCACCGACGCTCCCGGCTCGTGCGCCACGACGTCGCCGGGCCAGCATGGCGAATGGCCGACGACCTCGACGTCACGATCGGCGACGACTTCGTCGCCACGATGGAGATCAGGCGGCCGCCGAACAACTTCTTCGACATCACCCTGATCGAGGCGATGGCGGCGGCGGTCTCCGCCCTCGACCACGATCCGCGCTGCCGGGCGATCGTGCTCTGTGCCGACGGGAAGCACTTCTGTGCCGGGGCCGACTTCGCGGCGTCGTCCGACGACCGGACGGCAGGGCGTCACCTCTACGACGCCGCCACCGACCTGTTCGCCACGAAGACGCCGGTCGTCGCCGCCATCCAGGGAGCGGCGATCGGAGGTGGGCTCGGCGTCGCCTGCTTCGCCGACTTCAGGATCGCCGCACCCGAGGCTCGCTTCAGCGCCAACTTCGCCCGGCTCGGGTTCCACCACGGGTTCGGACTCAGCGTCACGCTGCC
>CAXBAZ010000942.1:0-1824 GCA_963973395.1 uncultured Acidimicrobiaceae bacterium | reverse complement strand
TTCGAGCACCCGCCGCGGGGCTTTGCCGTTGCGGAAACCCGGCAGCTTGACCTCACGGGCGATCGAGCGGAACGCCTGATCGATGTCCTTCTCGAACTCGGCCTCGTCGACCTCGATGTACAGCTTGACTTTGTTCCCCTCGAGGGGTTCGACCGAAGATTTCACAGGGCCAGAACTCTATCGGCGACCGATGGAGATGCCCGGGAGTCGTCCACGATCCTCGGGCGCCGGGCGGGCGTGCACCGACGAACGTGCGCGAGCGCCGCGCGATCGGGCACAATGGCGCGGTGCAGTTCTGGAAGCCCCACTCGCTCGCCTCGCCCCACGAGGGACAGATCGACCTGAAGATCGCCGACCGGGTGCGCACGATCACCGACCTGCCGGACGTGCCCGTCGGCACCGAGGGCCGCATCCTGCTCGCCAACGGGTTCGCCTGGCAGCGCTACCGCGTGCTGTTCGACAACGGAGCGGAGGTCGGCGACCTCGACCACCGCACCATCGAGCCGATCGGCCGCGCCGCCAAGCGAGTCGCCAAGCGAGCCAAGGTCGCGGCCCGGGGCGGCTGACGGTCAGCGCATGAGCGCGATCAACTGATCGCTGCTCATCAGATTGGCGCCCATGCGCCGCGTGTCGTTCATGATCTCCCGGTCGTTGGTGACCACCACGACGTGCCGCGTGCCCGGCAGCCGCCGAACCTCGTCGCGGATCACGTCGTCGGCCGTGACGCCCTCGGGCGAGTACATCACCCGCACGACACGTCGACCGTCGGCGGTGGCACCAACCACGTCGGCGCCGTCGAACACGACCGTGATGTCGGAGCCGTAGCGCCGCACGAGATTCTCGATCGCGTCGAGCAGGACCACCCGCTGGCCGGCGAGATCGAGGTTCGGCCAGGCCTGCTTGGCCACGTTGTAGCCGTCGACCAGCACGCTGGCGCCCGACCGCAGCAGGAACTCGGCGGCGGCACCGGAACTGCCGAGCACGCCACCGGGCAACGCCATCGCCTTGCGCGGCGCCGGGCCGGGCTGCCCCGACCGCGGTGGCGTCGCCACGGCCGTGAGCTGGTCGGCCAGTGCGGAAGCAGCCGCAGCGAGCCGGGCGAGTTCGGATCGTTCGGCGGCGACGGTCGCCCGGTCGGCGAGCACGTCGTCGCGGACGTGCTCGGCCGCCCCCTGCTTGGCGAGCGCTTCGCTGCGCGCCCGCTCGGCCGATTCGAGCTTCTGGAGCGCGGCCGCCTCGCGGTCGCGGGCGTGCCGGACGTCGTTGCGGGTGTCGACCAGCTCGGCCCTCAGTTCGGCGACCTCGTCGCCGAGCTTCTGGACGTCGGAACGCAGCCCGTCGATCACCTCGTTGCGGCGCGCGACCTGGTCGGTCAGTGACACGATCTCGGCGCGCGAGCGAGCGGCTGCCTGCTCGGCTGCGTCGCGTCGCTTCTCGGCCTTCTTGAGGCGCTGGGCGGCGTCGGCCTCGGACGCTGCCTCGTCGGCGTCACGGGCGAGCGCGAGGATCGTCTCCTCCCACCCCTCGGGACGTTCGAGCCACAGCTTGCCGATCGGGTCGACGAGCTCGGGGAGGGCGCCGGCGGCGATGCGACGCCGGAACGTCTCGTCACCTTCGACCAGCCGTCGGATCGACGCCAGCGCACTCGTGGGGATGCGGTTGCCCTTGAAATACCGCTTGAGCCCCGACGGATACGCCAGCGGCGGCTTGAATTTCTGCCCCTCGGCGGCCATCAGCACCGCGAACTCGAGGGCCTGGCGCAAGTGCCGGGGCTCGATCGCTGGTGCCGTCATCCACCCAGCGTAGCGCGTCCCGTTTCGGGGC
>CAXBAZ010000941.1:0-1825 GCA_963973395.1 uncultured Acidimicrobiaceae bacterium | reverse complement strand
TGCTGATCATCCCTCCCCCAACATGACCCCCGCGAAACTGACCCGGATCGATGACCAAGTTCTCGTCGCCTGCACCTGGACGAAGTAGTGCAGCTACTCGACGGGCCGGACCCGATCGCAGCATGGTTCCGAGGACGGCCGGTCGGGGCAACTGGTCCCATCACACTGACGCTCGAGTGGTCCCATCACGCTGGCGGGCGACAGCCGGCGGTTCGGGAGCGCACAATCACCCTTCGGCGAGCGGCCGAGACTCGTCCGAGGATCGTCACGTACGCAAGCGCGCTGGTGCGCGAAAGTGTTCGGTCCGGTGACGAGACTGGCGAGGACGGCGGTCGAGTGCTGAAGCCGAGGGACGCAACGCGCGCTACTTGTCCGCTTTTTGTCCGCATCCGGAATTTTCCACAGCCTTCCGGGCAAGAGCGCACGAGACCGCAGTGGGTGATCCACCTGGTGTTTCGTCTCCAACAGGCTCCGCGTGATTCCACCGGATTCCGCCAAAGTCCGCTCGTTTCGACCTGGAGGGCGGGGCCTCGTGAGCAGCGGGTTGCAACGCTGTCGGCGGGCCGCCAGGGTGTGGCGCAGCGGTGGGCGGAACCGTCGACATCGCGGGACGCGGTCCGTCAGCCCGTCGGCAGGTCGGTCACTCAATGGGCTGCAGGGACCGCGTTGGCGGCGATGTCGGCGGTCCATCTTTGCACCAGGACGGTGTCGTACCTGGCTTGGCCGTGTCCAGCATCGGCGAGTTCCCACATAGCGCCTCTCAGTTCGTCGCAGGTGACCGCGAGGTCATAGGCGAGCTTTGTGAACGGTGTCAGCGACATCATTCCTCCGGCGCTTCGACATCGGGCGCAGCGTCGGAGCAGTTCGCCGGCGATCGGTGACAGATGCTCGACTTCGAGGCGTTCGATGGTGTCGTGGTCGGGCTTGTCGGCGCTGATGACGAAGCCGGCCATTTCAATGGGACGGGTCACGGTGGTCTCCTTTGGTGTGGCTGGTGCGGGCCAGTCGGGGGTTGTCGTTCGAGGCGTGGTCGGCGTTGCGTCGGGGCTTGGCGAGGAACTCGACGGATCGCGCGTGGACCTTGACGTCGTGGCGCGTGGGACCGGTGTCAGATTCCCACACGCTGACTCGGAGTTCGCCTTCGACGCCGATCTGTCGCCCTTTGTTGACGTGGGCGGCGACCGCTTCGGCGGTGCGTCCCCAGGTGACGACGGGGATCCATTCGACGTTGTCGTCGGTGCCGTCGACGGCGACATTGATCTCGCAGACCGCGGTCCCTGCGTTGGTGTGGCGCAGTTCGGGTGTCTTGCCGACCCGGCCGATGATGGTGACGTTGTTCATGATGTTGTTCGTTTCGGGTCGTGCCCCGTGGTTGCCGGGGTGGTTGTAGGGGTGTCGGGATCGTGGATTGTCGCCGCGCGTCGACGGTGCCGGTTCATCGTTCGAACCTCGGCTGCTCGGCGTTGCTCGGACCGTCGAGTCCTGATCGCGGCGGGGTCTGAGACCGCAGTGCGGTGTGTTCGGTGGCTGCGTGTCCATGTTGGGTTCGGAGCCAGCGGGCGACGGCCTCGAAGCTGACGTCTCCGGGCCGGGTGGTGTACGTCGGATACTCGCCGTTCCTGGCGTAGGGGTGTCGCGGTTCGATGTGGATGGCGGTGTCGTCGCAGCGGGCGTGCAGGCTGACGCCGTGGACTTGGCCGAGGTCATGGCGGCGGGTGGGATGCCAGTTGTTCGGCTCGACGCTGAACGCGTTGACGGCTTCGGTCCAGGCGTCATTGCCTTTGGCGCGGTTGCCCCACACCACGACGCCGGACGGGTCGTAGCG
>CAXBAZ010000940.1:0-1826 GCA_963973395.1 uncultured Acidimicrobiaceae bacterium | reverse complement strand
GGTCGATCTGCGCCCGCCACTCCGTCTCGACGGCATCGGGATGGGCGTTGGCCCGGACGTCGGCGACCGACCGCCAGCAGTAGCCGTCGACGTCGGTCAGGCCGGCGCCGGCGGAGGGCCGGCTGATCGGCGCCCACCGGTACCACTCCTGCTCGGCGTTGAGCGTGAGGTGCACACCGACGTCGAGCGACGGGTCGTCGGCCGCGATCGCCGCGATCTCCGGGAACCACGGGCACGGCACCATCACCGAACCCGCCGAGATCACCCCCGCCCGGCTGAGTTCGACGAATGCCGCGTTGGCGCCGTGGCACATCCCGACGTCGTCGGCGTGGATCACCATCCTGGTCATCCGACGACCGTACCGCTCCGGCGAGAACCGTCGACGAGCGGACGCGTACGATGCGGACATGGCGCTGCATCGATTTTCACCCGACGCATCGGTCGACGACATCTGCGCTCACCTTCGTGAGCACGGCTACGCGATCGTCGAGGATCTGGCCGACGACACCCTGCTCGATCGGCTCGATGCCGAGGCCACCCCATTCATCGAGGCCTCCGCCGCCGGCCGCGACGCCTACGACGGTCAGCACACACGCCGCACAGGACAGCTGATCGAGCGATGCCCCACCTCGCGTGAGCTCGTCATGCACCCCACCGTGGTCGGCACGGTGAAGGCGTTCCTCGACCACGTCACGTCGGTGCAGCTGCACCTGACGCAGATCATCTCGATCGAGCCCGGCGAGACGCAGCAGAAGCTGCACCGCGATCAGATGGCGTTCGACTTCTTCCCGTTCCCGCCCGACTACCACGTGCAGTGCAACACGATGTGGGCCCTCACCGACTTCACGGAGGAGAACGGGGCGACGCACATCGCGCCCGGAACATCGTCGATGCCCGACGACGAGGCGGCCCTCGTTCGGACCGCCCAGGCCGAGATGCCCCGCGGCAGCGTGCTGTTCTACGACGGCAAGGTCGTGCACGGTGGCGGGGCCAACCGCAGCACGTCGACCCGACGCGGGGTCAACATCACGTACGCCGTCGGGTGGGTCCGCCAAGAGGAGAACCAGTACCTGGCGTGCTCGCAGGAGGTCGCGCGCGACCTCGACGACGATCTGCTCAAGATGATGGGCTACCAGGAAGGTGCGTTCGCGCTCGGGTACGTCGGCGACCAGCAGGACCCGCTCGCCGTACTCCGGGGCGAGCGGCGGACCAAGCTGGCGATCTCCGACGTCGCCGACACGTCGCGCCACCATCGCCAGTTCGTGGACGAACTGGCGAGCGACCCCACGTGAGCCGGGTCGACCCGCAAACCCCGGTGATCATCGGGGCCGGACAGATCAACGACCGCGAGTACGGCTGCGAGCCGCTCGACCTCATGGTCCGCTGCGTCGAGGCGGCACTCGACGACACCGGGGCCGCCACCGCCGTGCGGACGTCGATCGGCGACGTACGGGTCGTCTGGGGCATCTGGCCGTACCAGGACCCAGGTCGACTCGTCGCCGAGCGGATCGGCGTGCCCGAGGCCCGCACGACGATGACGACGTCGGGCGGCAATCAGCTCTACGACCTCGTCATCGACACCGCCTCCCGGATCCAGTCCGGCGAGATCGACACGGCCGTCGTGTGTGGTGCCGAATCGCTCCGCACACGTCGGAGCGACCGCGCCCGCGGCACCACGACCGAGTACCTGCCCGAGCGGGAGGGCGCTCACCCGGACGAACTGCTCGGCAAGGACCGCGAGATGTTCGCGAAGGTCGAGAACGAGATCGGCGTGAACGTCGTCGCCCGGTTCTACGCCATGGCCGAGACGGCGCTGCGGCACCGGC
>CAXBAZ010000939.1:0-1832 GCA_963973395.1 uncultured Acidimicrobiaceae bacterium | reverse complement strand
GCCTGTACGGCTGAGGGCAGCAAAGGCAGCGCCTACCTCGTCGAAGCCGACCCCCATCGCCGACGCAATCGGCAGCACCCGGCCCATCGACCCGGCCAACTCGTCCGACTGCAACTTTCCTTCACGGACAGCAGCCGTCAGGATGTCCGTCGCTTTGACTGCCGACAAGTTTTCGGCACCGTAGGCGTTCAGTGCCGAGGTCGCCAGGTCCGCGATCGTCGCCGTGTCACCGAGGCCGACCGCTGACGCCCTCGCCGACGCTGTAAGCACATCGGTCGCGGCGGACCCCTCCAGGCCAGCCGACGCGATGAAGAACATTGCCTCGGCGAGTTCGTTCGGTGCGCGTGCCGTCTCGCCCGCCAACTGTTTGACCGCATGTTCCATGCGTTCCACTTCGGCAGCGGAGCGGCCGACCAGCGTTTCGATCTTCACCATCGACGACTCGAAATCGGACGCCATCTTCGCGGCGGCGGCACCGACCGCAGCGAACGCCAACGCCGTCTTGGATTTCAGCGCCGACGTGACCTTCCCGGCTGCCTTCCCAAACTTGCTGAGGCTCTTGTCGGCCCGCTTGACGCCAGCCTGCAACTTCGATGTCTCCGCATCGAAGATCGCCTTCACATAGCCGACGTTCGCCACGACTACCGGCCCCGCTTCCTCGACGTTGCCCGGCTCTGCGCCACCTTCCGGCTATGCGCCGCGTCCTCCGCCTCCAGGCGGAAAAACGCAGCCCACTCGACCAACTCGGACGACGACATGCGATCTAGGAGTTCGCCGACCGTCATCCCGAGTTCCCGTGCTAACCGGAAGTGGAATCGTCGCTCAGGAGCAGATCGTCCTCGGGAGTCGGCGAACCCGAGGAGTCTTTTCCCAAGTCGTCCTGCGCCTCCTTCGTCATGCCGGATGCGTTCATGCAGAAGTTGGCGAGGTCGGTGACGACCTGCGCGTTTTTGCCGAGCAGCATGTCCTCGTCGTCGTCGTCGAAGATGAGTTCACCCGTGTCCGGGTCGAAGCACGTCTTGGACACGATCTGCCACCAGGCGTCGTGCGGTGCCCGTTCGGCGTCGCCGTCGTCGGCCCATTCGGAATGGAGGATCGACCGGGCGCGTGCCGTCAGGGAACGCACCTCGATTTTCACACCCCACTCGGGCACGTCATAGAGTTCGGCGGTGCCGTCGTCTGCTGCTTTGATTGAGTCTCTGAGGGACACTTGGGTCACTCCTTTTACTAGCGGTCAGAGAAACTATGTGATGTGAGTCAGGTCTAGAAGGTGCCTCGGGTGACGTTTGCGGTGACCTGGAAGTCGGCTGAGAACGTGTCTACGTCTGCGACGGGGGATGACACCGAGTACGAGGTGAGGATCGCTTCCCCGCTGTATTTCACATACCCGCTGGTGTTTCCGGCTGGGCCGAACACGAACGACCTGGTGGCTGGTTCTGTGCCGATGAAGTAGCCGTCGACCGTGGCATCCCAGAGGCCCGACACCGAAATGGTGGCGTCGCGCAATCCGACGATGTACGACTTCGAGGTGGCACCGAACGCTGTGGTCTCAGCGGTGTCGATGGTCTCAGGGAAGTCGACCGAGGTCAGCGTGTCGCTGATGTCCCGGACGGTTCCACCCGTGTCGTCGATGCTGAAAAACGTGCTTTTGCCGTGTACGAAGGTTGGCATGTCGTGGTCCTCCTAGAACCTTGCGAATGTAACCATGAATGTGATGCTCCCTGAGGAGCCTGCGCTGGTAGCGGTTGCCCGGACGTACCGATTGACGGTCCCCGAGCAGACCACCATCTCCGATGTCTTGGTCGCGGCCGCGACAGCGGTGAATGAGATGA
>CAXBAZ010000938.1:0-1833 GCA_963973395.1 uncultured Acidimicrobiaceae bacterium | reverse complement strand
ATCCCTCCGCCGACGAGGAAGGGCACACGGACATTGGTGGCGTAGGCCACGAAGCCTCCGGCGGCGACGCCCGTGGCACTCGCCGCGGCGCCGAGCCACCGGTAGAAGGCGTTGACGCGGCCGAACCGGTCGGCCGGGATCTCGCGCTGACGGATCGTGATCGTCGCGACGTTCCAGACGGTGATGCCGGCGCCGAGGACGAACCCGGCGACGGCCACCAGCCACACCGTCGACGTGACGCCGATGATCAGCTGGGCGACCCCGAACACGAGGTACGGGGCCACGATGCCGGCGCGCAACCCGACCCTGGCGATGATGCGGTGGCCGATCAGCCCGCCCGACGCCGCCCCCATGGCCGTGATCGCCAGCAGGAGGCCGTACTCGACACCGTCGAGGCCGAGTTCGTCGACCGCGTACTTGACGAAGATCCCTTGGGCGAACAGCAACCCGAGGTTGGTGACCGCGAACATGAGGGCGAGGGTTCGCAGGAGGCGGTGACCGCGGAGCCAGTCGAATCCGGCACGCAGCCGTTGGTCGCCGAGCCCGGTCGGCGCATCGGTCGCACGCCGCCGGGGCCGGATGAGCGCGAGCAGCGCCGCAGCCACGGCGAACGTGAGCGCGTTCGTGGTGAAGGGGAGGCCTGCCGACGCGTCGAACAGCAGGGCCCCGATCGCGAGACCGGCGAGGCTTCCTGCCACCACCTCGGCCGCGAACAGGAAGCCGTTGGCCCGCTCGAGCTGATGGGACTCGACGAGTGAGGGAAGGAACGCCTGTGCGGTGCTGTCGAAGAGGACCTCACACGAACCGATCACCACGAGCAGCCCGAGCAGGACCCAGATCTCGAGCGACTCGGCGGTCACGGCGAGCCCGATGCCGGCGAACACGATCAGCCGGACGAGGTTGGCCGCGATCATCAGCCGACGTCGGCTGACCCGATCGACCACGACCCCGATCGGGAGGGCGAGCACGATCCAGGGCACGAACGTCGCGAACACGGTGAGCGACAGCAGTCGCTCGTCGTCGGTCAGCGAGAGTGCCAGCAGCGGCATCGCCACGAAGTTGATGCCGTCGCCGAGGTTGCTGATCGCGCTGGCCGCCCACTGCTTCCAGTACGTCGCCGGGAGCGACCGCAGGGTCGTATCGCTCATGGCGAGCCGTCGCCCGCGCCGGTACCGGTCGTCACCGGTGCGAACCTAGCGGTCGAGTCGGACGAGGTCGGCGCGTTTGATCTTGCCGAGCGTGGTGCGTGGTATCTCGCCACAGGTGACCACTCGACGTGGCGCACAGAACGCGGGATGTGTCGTTTTCACATGGCGCCGCAGCTCGTCGAGCGACGGCGGTGCCGCCTGATCGACCGGCACGACGAGGGCGGTGACCACCTGCCCCCACTCCGCGTCGTGCCTCCCGTACACCGCGACGTCGGCGACCGCGGGATGCGAGCGGAGGGTCGCCTCGACCGGCTCGGGCCAGACGTTCTCGCCGCCGGTGATGATCAGGTCGCCGCGGCGGCCGTGCACGGTCACCCGACCGTCGGCGTCGACCCCGCCGAGATCACCGGTGGGGAACCAGCCGTCGGCCCGTTTGGGGTCGGTGCCGTCCCGGTAGCACCGCAGCAGCATGTCGCC
This sequence comes from uncultured Acidimicrobiaceae bacterium, assembly GCA_963973395.1. GTDB lineage: Bacteria > Actinomycetota > Acidimicrobiia > Acidimicrobiales > Ilumatobacteraceae > Ilumatobacter. Next base: position 208 of record CAXBAZ010000938.1, on the reverse strand, counting down.
GCGTACTTCGAGCTCGCCGTCGACGACCCGGACCTCCACGCCGTCGAGTGGCACCCGCTCGTACACCACACCGCTGCCGGTCTCGGTCATGCCGTACGTGGCCACGGTGTTCGGCGGACGGTCAGCGGGCGGCCGCGATCCACCGAGCACGATCGTGCGGAACCGGGTCGGGTCGATGCGCCGCAGCGCGGTGCCGACGAGCGAGACG
>CAXBAZ010000937.1:0-1835 GCA_963973395.1 uncultured Acidimicrobiaceae bacterium | reverse complement strand
GAACGACTTCCACCCAGAGCAGTACAGGTCGCGGCCGGCTTCGACCAGCCGCCAGTCGATCCGCTCGATCGATGCGTACAGCGGCAGGATCATGAACGGGAGGAACGAGTACACGAGCCCGATCACGACCGCCGTCCGGGTGAAGAGCAGGTCGGTCTCGCCGAGACCGATGCTCTCGGTCACCGACGAGATGGGACCGCCCGTGGAGAGGATCACGCGCCAGGCGTAGTTCCGCACGAGGAAGTTGGTCCAGAACGGAATCATCACCGCGATCAACAGGAGGTTGCGAGCCGTCTGGCCCCGCGTCGCCACGAAGTAGGCGAAGGGATACGCGAACACCAGACAGAGCACGGTCGTGACGAGCGCGAGCAGCACCGACCGGACGGCGACGTTCCGGATCAGCTCGTCCTTGAGTTTGCCGTAAGCGTCGAAGCTCAGTTCGGAGAACGTCGGGTCGCCGGTGCGCGAACGGGTACTGAAGCTGTACGCGAACACGATGACGAGGGGAACGGCGAAGAAGAGCACCATGTACGCGTATGCCGGCAGCGCCAGCAGGAACCCGCGCCGGCGGTCGGCCCGGAGGAGCCGGCGCTCGACTTCTTCGCCGGCGGACGCGTGCTCGGCGGCGACCGCGGTGTCGGCGGCGTCGATGGTCATCCAGGCACCACCGCCACGGCGTCGTCGCGCCACCACAGGGTGACCTCGTCGCCCACGTCGCGTCGCGCCACGTTCGGTCGGTTCTCGCTGCGGACCTCGACGGTGAGCCAGTCGAGGGTCACCTGGTAGACGATCGAGCTCCCGAGGAACGTGACCGCCGACACGGTGCCGTCGAGCATCGGGCGACCCTCGGGGGCGACGCCGCGATCGGCGATCTCGATCCGCTCGGGGCGCAGGCTGATCGCGACGTGATCGCCGACGGTGCCGTCGGTGGTGACGGCGATCCGCACGCCGTTCGCCAGGCAGACGGTGGCGGCGGTCTCGATGGTGCCGGGCAGGAAGTTCGATCGCCCGATGAAATCGGCGACGAACCGGTCGACCGGAGCGTCGTAGATCTCCTCGGGCGTGCCGACCTGGAGCAGGCGTCCGTCGCCCATCACGCCGATCCGGTCGGCCATCGACAGGGCTTCCTCCTGGTCGTGGGTGACGAACACGAACGTGATACCGACCTCGCGCTGGAGCTGCTTCAGCTCCAACTGCATGCCTTGCCGCAGCTTCAGATCGAGCGCCGCGAGGGGCTCGTCGAGCAGGAGCACCTTGGGTCGGTTGACGAGTGCTCGGGCGAGCGCGACGCGCTGCTGCTGGCCCCCGGAGAGCTGTGAGGGGCGGCGGTTCTCCATGCCTTGGAGCCGCACCAGCGCGATCGCCTCGGCGACGCGCCGGGCGATCTCGTCCTTGGCCACCTTCTGCATCTTCAGCCCGAACGCCACGTTGTCGGAGACCGACATGTGGGGGAACAGGGCGTAGTTCTGGAACACCGTGTTGACGGGACGCTTGTTGGCAGGCAGTGTGCCGATCTCGTCGCCGTGGATCTCGAGGCTGCCGGCGCTCGGGATCTCGAGCCCGGCGATCATGCGCAGCGTGGTCGTCTTGCCGCACCCGGACGGGCCGAGCAGGGCGAAGAACTCGCCGTCGGCGATGTCGAGGTCGATCGCGTCGACCGCGACGACGTCGTCGAATCGTTTGGTCAACGATCGCATCGAAACGGCTGCAGTCATCGGCGAGAGAGTAGTCCGTCGTCAACCCGCGATTGCACGCCGGGACCGGCCCGACACGCAGCGTTCACACGTCGGCGGGGAGAACGGCGAGAGCCGGTGGCCATGGCCACCGGCTCTCGC
>CAXBAZ010000936.1:0-1841 GCA_963973395.1 uncultured Acidimicrobiaceae bacterium | reverse complement strand
GGTCGGGACAGTCGCCGCTCCATCGGGCGGCGCGTTGTGTAGGTGGCGTCAGAAGCCGGTGATGCAGTGGGGGAGGCGGTCGGCCATGAAGAACGCGTCGGCGCGCCGCAGGATCGCCGGGTCGGCGGGCGACAGCCGGCCGGCTCGTGCCAGCGTGCTCGGCCTGACACCTCCGAGGTAGATCGCACCGAGCCCGGCCCGGTTCATCCGGAGGTCGGGTCGTGAGCGGACCTTGCCGACCTCGGCGCCCTCGGGGCCGCCCGCGATCCGCCACCGCTCCGCTCGGTCGCCGAGATCGATCTCGACCACGAGTGCATCATCCGTGCCGTAGGTGCGGGCCCGGAGCGCAGCGCCGATGTCGCGCAGGTGGAGCCAGAGCATGTCGTTGACGTTGGTGGTACGGACGGCGCGCTGATCGTCGACGATGTACGGGAGGGTGTCGTCCATGGCGACGGCCCGGAAGCTGGTCACCGGCCCGACGAGGTCGACCGAGAGCACGGTGTGCCACAGCGCTGCGTGCGCTTCCGGCGTGATCGCGACGAAGTCGAGCACGGTCAGCTGATGCGCCGGATGCCCGAAGTTCCAGTTCGACGTCACCTTCCACGCGGCGAAGCCGTCGGCGTGCAGCGCCACCGAGACGCCGGCACCCTCCTGGGCCTTCACGAGCGCGTCGCGGGCCGGGGTCCGATCGATCTCGCCGACCCGACCTCGCCGGTACCGGTCGTAGATCTTCGGCAGGTCCGGATCGTCGAGCGTCGTGAGCCGGACCGAACCCGGCGGAGGGCGGAACTCCGATCTCACCTGGGTGCGACGGCGATCGATCTCGGTGACCCGGAGGTACGACGCGACGCCGTAGCCGAAGCGCTCGTAGATGCCGCCCTCGCTGGCGGTCAACATCGAGATCGGCTCGCCGCGGGCGTCGATGTCGTCGTGCAAATCGTCCATCAACCGGGTGAGGATGCCCTGACGTCGATGCGTCGGCGCCACCGCCACCCACGTGACGCCGCCTGCGCGCACTTGTGCTCCACCCGCGACGGTGACCTCCTGGCCGTAGCTGCCGGCGATCCCGACCAGCGCGCGGCCGTCGTGCGCCACGCGGAACCGGTCGAGATCGACCGTGGCGCGAATGCGCTCGTGCTGGTCGTCCGGCCAGACTTCACCGAACGCCAGGCCGTCGAAGCGCACCATCGTCGCGAAGTCGTCGTCGGTCGCGACGCGGATGTCGATCTTCCCCATGCCGGCAGTCTGGTGGTGCGCGCCCGCAGGAATCCACCACGATTCGCGCCGCGGCCCGAAGGTCGGCCGGTCGGTTCGCTCAGCCGGCGTCGTCGGGCGCCGTGTCCGACGTCGTGGCAGCACCGGCAGGGAGCTCGACGCGGACGGGCTCGTCGAGCACCTGCAGGCGGTGTCGGACGAGCTGTGGCACGCTGCCGAGCATCGAGACACCGTCGACCCGAACGATCCGTCCCTGCCCGTCGACGTATATCGAGTAGTCCAACACGTCCGGTCGCTCGGCCGGGCGGAACTCGCCCACCGGCCCGAATGCGTAGATCTGCCATTCCGGCACGAGCGCGCCGTCGATCCGGGTGATGAACTCACGGGCGTCCACGACGCCGTCGATCGTGACGACGCCGCGCCCGCGCGTCGCGACCGGGTCGTACGTGTCGGAACGCACCGGACCCCGGAGCAGCCGGTCGAAGAACTCGTTGGTGTCGACGTCGCCGGTGATGCGGCGGTTGGCGACCGTCGTCTCACGCCGCGTGCCGGGGTCGATGTACGTGGTCCCGGTCGCCACGTCGACGATCGCCGACTCGACGGTGCCCCTCGACTCGAGCTCGAGC
>CAXBAZ010000935.1:0-1843 GCA_963973395.1 uncultured Acidimicrobiaceae bacterium | reverse complement strand
GGCGATCGTCATCGAGAACGAGCGCGACGAGGACGAGAACGACGGCCTCCTCCCGCAAGCGCCGTCCGGCGGTCTGCAGGTGGTCAAGCTGGCCGGCACCCCGAGCAGCTGGAAGGTCCGGGACGTCGATCTCTCGCCGGTGGCTTCCGACGCGTTCGCCGGGGATGACCTCGAGCCCGAGTACGTCGACATCAACGAGGACAACCTCGCCGTGGTCTCGTTCCAGGAGAACAACCACCTCGCCGTCGTCGACGTCAAGCCCCGCAAGACGGTCAGCCAGTTCTCCGCCGGCACCGTCGAGCTGTCGAACGTCGACACCGAGGAGGAGGACCTCATCAAGCTCACGGATTCGATCACCAAGCGACGCGAGCCCGATGCCGTGGCCTGGATCGACCACGACTCCTTCGCCACCGCCAACGAGGGCGACTACGAGGACGCCGACGGGAAGGCGGGCGGCAGCCGCGGCTTCACGATCTTCAACGTGGACGGCACCGAGGAGTACGAGTCGGGCGAGCGCTTCGAGCACCTGCTGGTCTCGCTCGGTCACTACAACGAAGGCCGGTCCGAGAACAAGGGTGTCGAGCCCGAATCCGTCGAGGTCGGCATCTACGGCGGCCGGATCCTGCTCTTCGTGGCGTCCGAGCGCTCGAACATCGTGGGCGTGTACGAGATCGCCCCAGTCCCTCCAGAGCCTGCCGACCGGCATCGGTCCGGAGGGGCTGAAGGCCGTGCCGTCGCGCGATCTGTTCATCGTCGGCACCGAGACCGACGAGGCTGGCGATGGCATCCCGACGATGATCAACATCTACGAGATCGCGGACGAGGGCAACCACCCCCAGATCGTCTCGGCCGACGACGAACACGGCGTACCGATCCCGTGGGTTGCCCTGTCGGGCCTGGTCGGTGACCCGACCGACCCCGACCTCCTCTACGCGGTGAGCGATTCGTTCCTCGCCGAGGGCTTCATCTACACCGTCGACGTCTCGTCCGAGCCGGCGGTCATCACCGACCGGGTCATGGTCGACGCCGACGTGCCCCTCGACCTCGAGGGCATCGCCGTGGATCTGGGTACCGGCAACTTCTTCCTCGGCAGCGAGGGTGCCGGCCCCGGCGGCCGCGACAACCTCGTGCTCGAGGTCACGCCCGACGGCGAGGTGGTCGAGACCATCGCCCTGCCTCCCGGACTCGTCGACGAGCGGCGCAGCAACGGCATCGAGGGCATCGCAGTCACCGAGGAGTTCGTGTACGTGGCCATCCAGCGGGCCTGGCCGGCGGAGGGAGACACCGACACGGTGAACACCAAGATCGGCCGCCACGAGCGCAGCACGGGTGAGTGGACCTTTGTCCACTACGAGCTCGAGCCCGAGGGCGACGGCGGTTGGATCGGCTTGTCCGAGCTCACGCTCCTGCCCGGTGGCACCTTCGCCGTCATCGAGCGGGACAAGGGCTGGGGCCCGAGCACGGCTCCGAACGCCGAGCTCAAGGCGATCTACGAGGTCGACCTGGCGAAGGCCTCCTTCGCCCTCTACGTCGATGGCGCGGACCTGCCCGTTGTGGCGAAGTCGCTGCTGCGCGACGTCGAGCCCGACCTGGCTGCCAACAGCATCTTCACGCCGGAGAAGCTCGAAGGCCTCGCGGTCGCCGCCGACGGTGACGTGTACCTGGTCACCGACAACGACGGTGTCGACGACGCCCCGGGCGAGACCGTCTTCCTGGGTCTCGGTACCTGGGCCTCTGCGCTCGGCCTGGCGGGCTGAGCCCGTCCGGGGGTGCGCTGCTGTCAGGGGGCAGCGCACCCCCGGGCCCGGTGCCAGACTCGGCCCATGGCCGTCATCGTCGTCAC
>CAXBAZ010000934.1:0-1844 GCA_963973395.1 uncultured Acidimicrobiaceae bacterium | reverse complement strand
TTCCCCGGGCCCGGGTCGCGGTGCTCTCGACCGGTGACGAGTTGGTGGAGGACGGCGGCCCGCTCGCGGCGGGACAGATCCGCGAGAGCAACCGGAAGATGCTCTCGGGTCTCCTCCGGGAAGCCGGCTGCGAGGTCGTCGACCTCGGCAACGTCCGCGACGACGAAGCGGCACTCGAGGCGGTGCTGCGAGACGCCGTCGGCGGCTGTGATGCGATCGTCAGCAGCGGCGGCGTGAGCATGGGCGACTACGACGTCGTCAAGGCGGTGCTCGGACGGATCGCGGACATGACGTGGATGCAGATCGCGATCAAGCCGGCCAAGCCGTTCGCGTTCGGGAGCCTCGACGGCACCCCGATCTTCGGGTTGCCGGGCAATCCGGTCAGTTCCGTCGTCAGCTTCGAGATGCTCGCCCGTCCGGCCCTCCGGCGGATGATGGGTCATCGCAGGCTGGCCCGTCAGAGCATCGTCGCGATCGCCGACGACCGCCTCGACCGGCGGCCCGACGGCAAAGTGCACCTGATGCGCGTCGTCGCCGAGTTCCGTGACGACGGGCGCTGTCACGTCCGTTCGGCGCGGGCGCAGGGCAGCCATCAGTTGGCGGCGACCGCACTCGCGAATGCGCTCGCGGTCGTCCCTGACGGCGACGGCATCCCGGCCGGGTCCGAGGTCGCCGTCGTCCTGCTGCAGGGGTCGGCGCTCGACACGTGAACCATCACGCGAACCAGGACGCGAACCACGACGCGAACCACGACGCGGGCTGCGAGCAGCGGCAAGTGCCTCCCCACACGTAGGCTGGGTGGATGGCGAAGCCCGTGGCGCACGATCTGGTCGACCCGTTCGGTCGCGTCGTGCGCGACCTGCGGATCTCGGTCACCGACCGCTGCAACTTCCGGTGCACGTACTGCATGCCCGAGGAAGGCATGCAGTGGATGCCCCGATCGGAGATCCTGACGTTCGAGGAGATCGAGCGGCTCGCCCGGATCTGCGTCGAACGCTACGGCTTCGACGGGATCCGGCTCACCGGCGGCGAGCCGACCATGCGCGCCCGCATCGCGACGCTCGTCTCGAAGCTCGCGGCGTTGGGTGTCGACGTGGCGATGACCACGAACGGCGCGACGCTGCGCAACTGTGCCCATGAGCTCCGTGACGCCGGGCTGAACCGCCTCAACATCAGCCTCGACAGCCTCGACCGTGAGAAGTTCGCCCGCATGACCCGGCGCGATGAGCTCGACAACGTGCTGCTCGGCATCGCGACGGCGAAGAGCGCAGGTTTCGACCCGGTCAAGATCAACGCCGTGATCGAGCGCGGCGTCAACGACGACGAGATCGTCGATCTCGCACGCTTCGGACGCGACGAGGGCGTCGAGGTCAGGTTCATCGAGTTCATGCCGCTCGACGCAGGCGACGAGTGGCAGCGCAACAAGGTGGTCGGCCAGGACGAGATCGTGGCGATGCTGTCCGCGGTGTGGTCGCTCGAGCAGGTTCCGGCCCGCGGTGCCGCACCGGCCGATCGGTGGCGCTATGTCGACGGCGGTGGCACCGTCGGCGTGATCCCGACCGTCACGAAGCCCTTCTGTGGCGACTGCGACCGTGTGCGTCTGACCGCCGATGGTCAGTTTCGCACGTGTCTGTTCGCCACCGACGAGTTCGACCTGCGAGCGGCGCTGCGTGACGGCGAGACCGACGACGAGATCGCCCGGCGGATCCACGCCGCGGTGGGGACGAAGTGGGCCGGTCACCAGATCAGCCAGGTCGACTTCGTCCGCCCGGTGCGGACGATGAGCCAGATCGGCGGCTGAACCGGTGCGCCGCCGCGCCACGGCGGTGCCGGCGATCGTGCCC
>CAXBAZ010000933.1:0-1846 GCA_963973395.1 uncultured Acidimicrobiaceae bacterium | reverse complement strand
GTCGAACTCGGTCCGTACGCCGTCGAAGTACTCACCGAGCTGTCGCACCGCAGCTGCGAGCGGCGGATGATCGTCGGCCGTCACGTCGACGATCTCTGCGTCACCGATCATCGCTTCGTGAGCCGATTCGCCGTGCCAGTCGATCGCGACGACCGCCCGCTCGTCGGAAACGATCGTCAGCGTGCCGATCGGCGACGGCATCGTCGTGCGGCGGTAGGTGGTGTGGGAGGTCGTGTTCATCGTCGTCTTCATCGTCGTGTCCATTGTCGTCTCCATCGTGAGGTTCTTCGTGTCAGAGCGAGTTCCAGAGGTGGTGCATGGCGTACGTGCGCCACGGTCGCCAACGATCGGCCGCGGCGACGTCGAGCCCGATCGCCGCCAGTGCGTGCTTCACACCCAGGTCGGTACCGAGGAAGATGTCCGGGTCACCGAGACCCCGCATCGCCACGTAGTGGGCCGTCCACGGACCGATTCCCTTCACGGCGACGAGCCGGTCGACCGCGTCCGCCCGGTCGATGCCGGTGTCGATCACGAGTTCACCCTCGGCGACGAGCCGACCGACCCGCTGCAGCGTGGCCGCCCGCGCGGTCGGCATGGGGAACACGGACGGGTCGGCGTCCGCGATCCGGTCCATCGACGGGAACACGTGGGTCAGGTCCGGGTGCTCGACGGCGAGCGGATCGCCGACCGAGTGGACGAGGCGTCCGGTCACGGTCCGGGCACCGGCGACGGAGACCTGTTGGCCGACGACCGCCCGCACGAGCGTCTCCGCCGGGTCGACCGATCCGGCCGCCCGCAGGCCCGGCGTCGCCGCGACGAGGGGAGCGAGTGCAGGGTCGAGGCCGAGGGTGTCGTCGATCGCGACCGGGTCGGCATCGAGGTCGAGCAGACGCCGCACCCGGCCGACGGCCGGCGCGAGGTCACGCCAGTCGGCGAGGCGGAACGAGGCGGCGACGTAGCCCTCTGCGAGACGGATCGCGACCGTTCCGTGGCCGCGTGGTAGCGCGAGCGCCCGCTCGTACGTCTCACCGTCCCACGTCTCGACACCGGGTATCGCGCGGCGCCCGAGGAAGTCGAGCAGCTGCTGACCGGCGAACGGGCAGGCGAACCGCAACGGCACCGGTCGAGCCGGTCGTCACGCCGGTCCCGGCGCGCGTCCGCAACTCGCTCGGCGCACCGGCGAACACCTCGCGCACGGTGTCGTTGAACTGGCGGACGCTGCCGAAGCCGGCTGCGAACGCGATGTCGGTCATCGACATGTCGGTCGTCTCGATCAGCACGCGCGCGGTCTGCGCCCGCTGGCTCCGTGCGAGGGCGAGCGGTCCCGCGCCGAGCTCGACCGTCATCAGCCGGTTGAGGTGTCGGGTGCTGTAGCCGAGCCGGAGCGAGAGGCCGTCGACGCCGTCGCGGTCGATCACGCCGTCGGCGATGAGCCGCATCGCCCTGGCGACGACGTCGCCGCGCAGGTCCCAGTCGGGTGATCCCGGGGCGGCGTCGGGCCGGCACCGCTTGCACGCCCGGAATCCACGCTGCTGTGCGGCTGCGGCCGACGGGTAGAAGTCGACGTTCGTGCGCTTCGGGGTGACCGCGGGACAGCTCGGCCGGCAGTAGATCCCCGTGGTGCGCACCGCGATGTAGAACCAGCCGTCGAACCGCGGATCGCGGCTCTGCGCAGCCCGGTAGCACCGGTCGGCGTCGAGGTGGATGGCGTCGTGCACGGGCACCATCCTGGCAGCCGGCGACGAGCACGACGAGCGGAAATCGGCCACGACGACACGCCGTCCGTTTTCCGCTGGTCGAGCTCAGATCTGCGAGTGCGCCGCCTCCGCTCGGAGCCGACGGTCGT
>CAXBAZ010000932.1:0-1850 GCA_963973395.1 uncultured Acidimicrobiaceae bacterium | reverse complement strand
GCGACCAGGCCCACCTCACCCGCGACTTCGCACGGTTCTGTGGCTACAGCCCGGCGGAGTGGCGCGATCGACGGGCACAGTGGCGGATCGAGCGTGCTGCGGGCGAACCCCCGGTCGGGGTGTTCCCCACCTCGTGATCCGGCTGGCTCAGCGCAGCGAGATGCCGAGCACGGCTTCCAGGTCGGTGATCGCCTGCTCGGCAGCGAGCACCTTGATCGTCGTCATCCCCATCGCGCGCGCCGGCTTCAGGTTGATGCCGAGGTCGTCGAGGAAGACGCACTCGGACGGTTCGACCCCCGCGCGCTCGCAGGCGAGCTCGTAGAAGCGCGGCTCGGGCTTGCGGTGGCCGACCTTGCTCGATTCGACGACGTGATGGAACCGTCGCATCACCGCGTCGACCTCGGGGCGGGCGCGGCCGTCGCCCGACCCGCGGACGTTGTTGGTGAGGCACGCCGTGATGTAGCCCGCCTCGATCACTCGGTCGAGCGCGATGACCATCTCGGGCCGGACCCCGCCGCTCAGCATCGCGAGCACCTCGCGCCCCGGCACGCGGTGTCCGAGCGCCTCGGACTCGGCTGCGAACAGCTCGTCGAACGTGGTGGCGTCGACCTCGTGTCGCTCGATGAGCGCCCAGGCGTTCGTGTCGGGATCGAGGGCGTTCACCGAGCGGATGAAGTCGATCGGCAGGTCGTGTTCGGCCTCGTACCGGTTGAACGCGTCGAAGGGACTCGACAGGATCACCCCGCCGAAGTCCCAGAAGACCGCCCGCGTCGCCGGCGGCGATGTGGCGGTGCCGGTCGTCGTCGTCGAGGTCGCTTCCGTCGCTGGCATGGTCCCACACCCTACGATGTGGGTCGGCGTCGCCCTCTGCGAGCCTGAATCGAGAAGTCAACGACACATGCCCACATCACAGCAGCCCCAGCTCTTCGTGGTCGATGGATCCAACATCGCCACCGAAGGACGTTCGCAGCCGAGCCTCGACCAACTGAACGAGGCCGTCCTGGCGTTCATCGACGAACACCCTGACGTCGAGATCACCGTCGTGGTCGACGCCACGTTCGGTCACCGGATCGCCAAGAAGGAGGTCAAGGCGTTCGACGAGGCCGTCGCCAACAACGAGTTGGTGACTCCCCCCGCCGGCGCCATCGGACGTGGTGACGCGTTCGTCCTGTCGATCGCCAACAAGGCCCGCGCGGGTGTGCTGTCGAACGACTCCTTCCAGGAGTTCCACGGTGACTACGACTGGTTGTTCGACGAAGGCCGTCTGGTCGGCGGCAAGCCGGTCCCGCACGTCGGGTGGGTGTTCGTGCCCCGAACGCCGGTCCGCGGCCCGAAGAGCCGCCAATCGGTCAAGGACGCCAAGCAGTCCGACCGCACCGAGTCCAAGCAGAAGGCGAACCGTCGGGTCCGCTCGAAGCAGGCCGACGATGCCGACAGCGACGACACGACGTCGGACACGTCGGGCTCGTCGAAGCCGTCGAAGTCGTCCGGTGAGGGTTCGAAGCGCTCCTCGGGCCGCGGCCGACGCAAGCGTGCCGACACTCCGGCCGACGAGCCGTCGGGTGCCGAGAGTGCGGCGCGCTCGGAGTCGACCGGTGGTTCCACACCTTCGAGGGACCACGTCAACGATCTGATGCCGTTCCTCGAGTTCGTCGAGAACCACCCGGTGGGCACGAGCTGCACGGTCCAGGTCGAGAGCTATGCGTCGCACGGCGCGTATGCCCGCACCGGCGACGTGTTGATCTACATCCCGCTGCGACTGATGGACGACCCCGCACCACGGAGCGCCCGGTCTGCGCTCACGGTCGGTGATGCGGTCGCCGTCGTCATCGTCGGGGTCACCCCCGACC
>CAXBAZ010000931.1:0-1851 GCA_963973395.1 uncultured Acidimicrobiaceae bacterium | reverse complement strand
GGCAACTTCCGTGTCGGCGATGACGAGATGGGCATCGCCGCCGGCGACCTCTCGGTGCTGACCGATCTGCTCCAGATCGACGTCCAGGCCGGTGACCCGGCCGCGAGCGCACGGGCGGGGACGATCATCCTGTCGACCGACGCCGCCGAGGACTTCGCGGTCGGGGTCGGCGATCCGCTCGTCGTGGAGTTCGCCGCCACCGGCGAACAGACCTTGACCGTCGGCGCGATCTACGAGAACTCGTTCCTCATCGGGCATCACGTGATCGATCTGGCGACCTGGCGAGCGAACTTCGAGACGCAGAACGACAGCGTCATCTCGGCGCGGGTCGCGGACGGGGTCGACCTCGCCGACTCCGACGCCGCCCTGGCACCGCTCGCCGACGCCTACCCGCAGCTGCAGTTCGAGACCCAGAGCGCCTGGACCGAACGGCTCGAGACCGAACTCGATTCGCTCGTCGTGATCATCAACGTGTTCCTCGGCCTGGCGATCGTGATCGCGCTCCTGGGCATCGCCAACACGATGGCACTCTCGGTGCTCGAGCGGACCCGCGAGATCGGCCTGATGCGTGCGATCGGCATGACACGGCGCCAGACCCGGGTGATGATCCGGCTCGAGGCCGCGATCGTCTCGCTCTTCGGTGCGTTGCTCGGTGTGGTGGTCGGCTTGTTCTTCGGTTGGGTCGCGGTCATCGCGATCCCTGCTTCGGTCGTGAACCAACTGGCGATCCCCACCGGGACGCTGGCGATCTACGTCGTGATCGCCACCATCGCGGGCGTCTTCGCCGCATCGTTCCCCGCCCGGCGCGCCGCGCGCTTGAAGATCCTCGAAGCCATCGCCCAGGAGTGAGTGGCCAGGCGCGGATCGCGTGTCGACAACTCCGAGCGGGTCGGGCCGGCGGCGTCAGCTCGACAACGCCACACGCCCGCCGGCGCTCAGCGCCTGCGTCCGGGGAGCGACCTCACTTCCGTAGCGCTCGATGCTCGCCATCATCAGCTCGTGAGGGAGCGTGCCGGCCGAGTACTTCATGTCGAACCGTGAGGCTCCCAGCGTCTCGACGGTCGCGGCGATCTTGTGGGCGACGGTGTCGGGAGATCCGACGTACAGCGAGCCATCCGGCCCGGCGGCGTGCTCGAACTCGGCGCGCGTCGCCGGTGGCCATCCGCGCTCGGCACCGATGCGGTCGCGCATCGGCTTCCAGTGCGGCCACAGCTCGGCCAGGGCCTGCTCGTCGGTGTCGCCGACGTGACCGGGCGAGTGGACCCCGACGGGAAGTCGCTCGTGCCCGAACCGGTCGAGTGCCCGGTGGTACAGGTCGACGAGCGGCCGGAATCGGGCGGGTTCACCGCCGATGATGGCGAGCATCAGCGGCAGGCCGTGGCGGGCGGCGCGCACGACCGATTCGGGGCTGCCTCCCACGCCGACCCATGTGGTGAGCGAGCCCGATTCGGTGCGGGGGTAGACCGCCAGTCCAGGGACGTCGGCGCGGGTCACGCCGCTCCAGGTGACCGGCTGTTCCGAGCGCAGTTCGGCGAACAGGTCGAGCTTCTCTTCGAACAGTTCTTCGTACCGGTCGAGTGGATGGCCGAACAGGGGGAACGATTCGGTGAACGAGCCGCGTCCGAGGATGACTTCGGCGCGTCCGTTCGAGACCGCGTCGAGGGTGGCGAAGCGCTGGTAGACCCGCACGGGGTCGTCGGAACTGAGCACCGTGACCGCCGATCCGAGGCGGATGGTGTGGGTGCGTCCCGCGATCGCGGCGAGCACCGTCTCGGGGGACGAGACGGCGAAGTCGCTCCGGTGATGTTCTCCCACTCCGAAGAAGTGCAGTCCGAGCCGGTCGGCGAGCAC
>CAXBAZ010000930.1:0-1855 GCA_963973395.1 uncultured Acidimicrobiaceae bacterium | reverse complement strand
GGGGATCGTGATGTGGGATGCGATGAACCGGCCACCCCACCGGTCGGGGATCAGGTCGCGGTAGCGCATCCCCGCCCGGCCCACCCCCGACTCGTCGGTGCGCCGCGTGATGACCACCGATGGCCGATTCCCGGGGAGGCGGTACGTGGTGGTGGCGGGGGAGTACTCGACTCGTGTGCCGCCCGGCAGGGTGAGCGGCTCGCCGGGCTCGTCGGTGACGAGCCTCAGCGTGATCGGCGCCGGGTGATCGGTCGCCTCCAGGCGGAGCCGGAGGCCGTGCCCCGAGACGACGGCGGTGGCGGGGTGGTCGGCGGGAAAGATCACGTCGATGTGGAACCCGAGCCGATCGGTCAGCACGGCGACGTCGTCGTCGAATCGGGACGTGCCGATCACGACCTCGCCGTTCGTGACGGGGACCACGTGTTCCACCGTTCAAGCCCACCACACCGGGTGGCGCGCGGCCAATCCGGTGGCGACGACGATCACCAGGCATTCGACCACCTGCTCGACCGCGCCGAGGACGTCGCCGGCGAGCCCGCCGATCTTCCGAACCGCCAGCACGACGGTCCCTGTCGTGCCGACGACGGCGGCACCGAGGAACGGGAGGGTCCACCAGCCGCACACGACCGCGACCGCGGCCACGGCACCGACCAGCCCGACGACGGTCGATGCCGGACGCATCGAGGAGGCCGCGCCGGCACCGAGGCCGCTCTCGGTGGCGGGCGGTGCCGCCTTCATCGCCGCGACAGCCGAGACGCGGCCCAGGCCGTGGGCGGCGACGAACGCTGCAACCGCCGCGGAGGGAGCGGCGATCGACGCAGCGCCCACGACGCGAATCACCATCGACGACGAGAGTGCGGCGACGCCGTACGTGCCGTGGCGGGAATCCTTGAGGATCTCCAACCGTCGTTCGACGGTCGAGCCGCCGCCGAACGCGTCGGCGATGTCGGCGAGCCCGTCCTCGTGGAAGGCACCGGTGATCAGGAGTCCGACCACGACGGCGCAGGCGGCGGCGACCGCGGTCGGGACCAGCTGCGCGAGCCCGGCCGCGGTGCCACCGACGGCAGCTCCGATGAGCACGCCGACGATGCCGAACCACGGCACGACGCGGGCATGCTCGACACCCACCGACAATCGGATCGGGATGCGGGTCAGGAACTGGACCGCGCCCAGGAACCCGGTCACGCGTCGAACCACTCGGCGAACGTCGGCACCTCGATCACGCCGGCGCAGGCCATCCGGATCAGCGGGACGGCGGCGAGTGCGCCGGTGCCTTCGCCGAGTCGCATCCTGAGGTCGAGCAATGCCGGAAGGCCGAGGTGATCGAGCAGCCGGCGATGGCCGTGCTCGGCCGACACGTGGCCCGCCAGGCAGTGGTCGAGCGCCCCGCCGTCGGCGACGTGCATCGGGAGCACCGCCGACGTGGCGACGTAGCCGTCGAGCACGACCGGGATGCGGTGGCGCCGAGCCCGCATGCAGGCTGCGGCGATCGCCGTGTGCTCGGCTCCACCCACCTGGCGCATCGTCTCGATCGGGTCGGTCGTGCCGGCGATGCGCTCGATCGCCTGTGCCACCGCCGCCCGCTTTCTCGCCAGGCCGTCGTCGTCGACGCCGGTGCCGCGACCGACCCACTGCGCGACGTCGTCGCCGATCAGCGCTGCCGAGAGTGCGGCGGAGATCGTCGTGTTGCCGATCCCGAGCTCACCGAGTACGAGCAGGTCGGTGCCGGCCGCAGCGGACGCGTCGACCGCGTCGACCGCGACGGCGACGATCTCGTCGAACCGATGCGACGTGAGTGCCGGTTCGGTGCGGATGTCGCCGGTCGGGTTCCCGACGCCGACGTCGAACACGTCGA
>CAXBAZ010000929.1:0-1858 GCA_963973395.1 uncultured Acidimicrobiaceae bacterium | reverse complement strand
CTAGCCCGAACACGATCGCCGCCTACCGCGACACCTTCAAGCTGCTCTTCGGCTACATCCACGAACGAACCGGCAAAGCACCCTCGTCGTTGGAGATCAGCGACCTCAACGCCGACATCGTGACCGGGTTCCTCACCCATCTGGAAACCGTCCGAGGCAACAGCGTCCGCACCCGCAACGCGAGGCTGGCAGCGATCCACTCACTGTTCGCCTATGCGGCGCTCCGCCACCCCGAGCACGCCGGCACCATCCAGCGGGTCCTCGCGATTCCCACCGCAAGAGTCCACCGCAAGATCGTCACCTGGCTCGATGACACCGAGACCGCCGCGCTGCTGGCCGCCTGCGATCAGACCACCCGCACCGGCCGACGTGACCACGCGATGATCGCCCTCGCAGCCCAGACCGGGCTACGCGTCAGCGAACTCATCGGGCTCACGATCGCTGACATCCACATCGGCACCGGCCCACACGTGCACTGTCTCGGCAAAGGCCGCAAACAACGGCGCACACCCCTGCTCGCCGGCATCGCCGCAATCCTGAACGTCTGGATCGCTGAGAACCCGGGCGCAGCCGATGACCCGCTGTTCACCACGAGTACCGGCAAACCGCTCAGCCGGGACGCGATCGAGCGTCGCATCCGAGTCGCCGTCGACGCTGCCTCCACAGCCTGCCCCTCACTGGCCCACAAGCACGTCACCGCCCACACGCTGCGACACACCTGCGCGATGCGGCTGCTCCACGCCGGCGTCGACACCACCGTGATCGCGCTCTGGCTCGGCCACGAACAGATCGCCACGACGAACATCTACATCCACGCCGACATGACCATCAAGGAGAACGCCATCGCCAAGACCACCCCACTCAGCACCGGCTCCACCAGGCGCTACCAGCCTGACGACACCACCCTCGCCTTCCTCGCCGCCCTGTAAATTATGCCGACAAGCGAAGCCTGTTCCCGGCTGCCGACACCGCACGCAGCGGCCACATCGGCATAACCACAACATCGGCATAACACACGACGATGCAGGCGTCTTCGACACCACGGTTCTTGATCTCGGTCAACACCTGCAACCAGTACTTGGCGCCCTCGCCGCCGGTGCCGACCCACAGCCCGAGGATGTCGCGTTTGCCGTCAACCGTCACGCCGATCGCGGTGTAGACGGGCCGGTTGGCGACTTGGCCGTCGCGGATCTTCACGACGATCGCGTCGATGAAGATCACCGGGTAGACGCGGTCGAGGGGCCGGTTCTGCCACTCCGCCAAGTCGTCGAGAACCCGGTCGGTGATCTTCGAGATCGTCTCCCGACTCACGTCGGTCCCATACGTCTCAGCCAGATGAGCTTGGACCTCACCGGTCGTGAGACCCTTCGCGGTCAGCGAGATCACCATCGAATCGACCCCGTTCAGTCGGCGTTGCCGCTTCTTCACGGTGGCTGGTTCGAAGCTGCTGTCACGATCACGGGGCACGTCGATGTCGACTGGGCCGACCTCGGTGATCACCGTCTTCGAACGTGTCCCGTTGCGGGAGTTGCCACCGTTGCGGCCAGCCGCATCGTGCTTGGTATAGCCGAGATGCTCATCCATCTCGACCTCCAACCCGGTCTCGAGGATCTGCTTGGTGAGATCACCCAGCAAACCTTCCGGGCCTACCAGATCGACACCCTCAGCGCGTGCTCGGGCGACGAGCTCCTCAGCGATCGACTGATCGAGTCGACCCTCATCATCGTTGTCGTTGGTGGGCGGTGTCGCCACCACCACATCATGGTCTGTCATTGTCTGTCCTTCCGGCCGAACCACGACGGTTCAGCGTTTCAGGCCAGACCAGTTACACCGCGGATCCGAGTGTCATCGTGGAGCC
>CAXBAZ010000928.1:0-1861 GCA_963973395.1 uncultured Acidimicrobiaceae bacterium | reverse complement strand
TGCAAGGCAGCCGACCTCCCGCCGATCCGACTGCACGACGTGCGCCACAGCTACGCGACGGCGGCCCTGTCGTCGGGCGTGAACGTCAAGGTCGTCTCCAAGCGTCTCGGGCACGCCGACATCGCCGTGACGCTGCGGGTCTACGCCCACGTCCTGCCCGGCGACGACGAGGCCGCAGCGAGCGCCGTAGCGGCGTTCATCGACGCTCCCGTGATCACGTCGTGATCACAAACGTGTGAGCACAGCGCCGAACCAGGCAGCATGACGAGCCCGGGCGGGCGTCCGGAAACGCCCGTTTACCTGGACTGATACGGACGAGACGACACCGACCGTCACCTGGTCGATCGGGTTCGATTCCCGCCGTCGCCTCCAACGGTGCAAGGGCCCCCGGATCCGGGGGTCCTTGCCGCGTCGGGGGTCAGAGCACCGGTTGGCCGAGCGGGCGGCTGCCCATGCCGCGCATGCCGACCGGGAGCGCGTGGCGGTGCGGTCCGTCGCCGGCCCCGCCCTTCGACGCGCCGGTCGACCCGTGGGTCCCACCGGACGTGGCCGGCGTGGCGACCGGGTCGTCCCCGCCGGGCTCGAACATCGACAGCGATGCCAACGCGTCGAGCGCGACCATCGTGGAACGCATCGCCTCGGCCGGGACGGGGCGGCTGATCAGGTAACCCTGCGCCTTGTCGCACCGGAGTTCACGGAGCGCCCGGAGCTGATGGATCGTCTCGACCCCTTCGGCCACGAGATCGAGGCCCATCGACTGCGCCATCGCGATCATGGTGCGCACGAGCGAACGGTCGTTGCCCTGTTCGGCGATGCCGTTCACGAACGCCCGGTCGATCTTGATGCGCTGGATGGGGAACTGTTGGAGCAGCGACAGCGACGAGTAGCCGGTACCGAAGTCGTCGAGCGCCAGGCGAACTCCCATGTCGCGGATCTCGCGGAGCGTGCGCAGCGCCAGTTCGGGCTCGTCGAGCATCATCGACTCGGTGACCTCGAGCCAGAGCAGGTTGGGGGACATGTCGGTGTCGTCGAGCGCCTGGCGAACGATCCGCGCGAAGTCGGGGTCGGCGATCTGGCGGGGTGACACGTTGACGGAGATCGTGGCCGACGGAGCGACGACGCCGTCGTCGATCCAACCGCGCAGCTCGGACAACGCCTCGTTGATCGCCCAGGCGCCCAGTTCGCAGATGATGCCGGTCTCCTCCGCGATCGAGATGAAGTCGAGTGGCGGAACGATCACGCCGTCGCGCTGCCAGCGGATCAAGGATTCGAAGCCGCTGACCGTGCCGGTGGCGATGTCGACGATCGGCTGGTGATAGAGCCGCATCTCCTGGCGGCCGATCGCTCCGTGGAGCCCGTTCTCCACGTCCATCCGGCGAGTGAGGTGCGACTGCATCGAGTCGTCGAACACGGCCACGCTGTTGCGGCCGGCCGCCTTCGCCCGATGGGTGGCGATGTCGGCGCGCCGCATCAGCTCCTCGGCGTTCAGGGTGCGGTGGCGGGGTGCGGTGGCGACGCCGTAGCTGGCGGTCACGTACACGCTGGTCTCGCCGACGCGGATCGGTTCGTGCAACACCTCCCGAACGGCTTCGAGGCGTTCTGCGGCCTCGGTGGGCGAACGGGTCGTGGCATCGACGATCACGAAGTCGTCGCCGCCGGAACGTCCGACGATGCCCCCGAAACGGTCGGCGGCCCGGGTCAGTCGCTGACCGACCAACACGAGGACCTCGTTGGCCTCGTCGTGACCGAGGCTGTCGTTGATGTTCTTGAACCGGTCGAGGTTGAGCTGGATGATCGTGGGCTGGAACTGCGAGCGCCACGTCGTTTCCAGGATCTCCTCGACGTGCGCCGCGAAACGCGA
>CAXBAZ010000927.1:0-1874 GCA_963973395.1 uncultured Acidimicrobiaceae bacterium | reverse complement strand
GTCCTCGCCGACCGGCACGATCGTGGAGTTCGACGTGACGCGGTCGACACGGGTGTTCAACGTGGACGCGAGCGGCCGTTCGACACCGCTCGGATAGACGGTGACGAACGCCGGGGTGGCTGTGGGGAGTGCGGTTACGGTGACGGCGACCGCACTGACGTCGGGCGGGATGTCGTCGCGTCCGACGATGTCGACGCGCAGGGTCGAGACGTCCACACGCGAGCACCCGCAGACGGCGTTCCGCGTGTCGGCGAGGCGCAGTGGTCCGACCGGTGTGTACGCGGCGGTGACGGGCTCGGCCGCCGCGGCCGGCTCGGGGAACACCGGCACGGTCGCGGCCGACACGATGAGCATGACGGTGGCAGCCGACGCCTGTCGTACTCTTCCAGCCATGAGCGAGTCCCCAGTCTCCGTCGTCACCGGCGCCAACTCCGGTATCGGGCGCGCCACAGCCTTGCATCTGGCAGAAGCCGGGCACGAGGTCGTCGGCACCGTGCGCTCGGTGGCCAGGGCCGGCAAGTTGTTGGACGCCGCCGAAGAGCTCGGCGTGAGCATCGAGCTCGTCGAACTCGACGTCGGGTCGGACGCGTCGGTGCGTGACGGGTTCGCACAGATCATCGAACGCTCCGGTCGCGTCGACCACCTCGTGAACAATGCCGGTGTCGGGGGCAACGGGGTCGTCGAGGAATCGACGCCCGAGCGTCTGCTCGACGTCATGAACGTCGATCTCTGTGGCGCCGTGCGCTGCCTCCAGGCGGTACTGCCGGGCATGCGCGAGCGGGGTCACGGCACGATCGTGAACATCACGTCGGTCGCCGGCCGGCTGGCGGCGATCGCCCAGGCGCCCTACGTGGCGGCGAAATGGGCGCTCGAGGGGGTCAGCGAGGAGCTCGCGATCGAGGTCGCACCGTTCGGGGTGCGCGTGGCGATCATCGAACCGGGTGTCACCAAGTCGTCGATCTTCGGGAAGAACACCGACGCACCGAACGCGTCGGGCGCGTACGGCGCACAGTACGAACGCATGCTGCAGATGTACGCCGCCGGCTACGTCCATGCGACCGACGCCGTCGAGGTCGCGCGGATCGTGTTGCACGCGATCGAGACCGACGACCCGAAGCTCCGCTACCCCGTGAGCTGGGGCGGACCGGAAATCGCCGCGGGACGTGTCGCGATGACCGACGAGCAATGGGTCGAACTGGGCCGCGCCCAGTCGCTCGACGAGTACATCGACCGGTTCCGTGAACTGTTCGGCGTCGACATCTCGACCTGACCGGTTCGCTGCTCGCCCGCTGGAACGCCCGTCGCCCGTCGCCCGTCGCCCGTCGCCCGTCGACCGTCGACCGTCGCCGGTCGACCCGGAGGTCAGGCGGGATCGAAGCGTGCGAGGGCGGCGTTGAACGCATCGACGAGGGCCTGGGGGTCGCCGCCGCCCTTCATCACGTCGAGTGGCACGTTCGACCCGTCCGCCATGTAGAGCGTCAGCTTGCTGACGAGCTTGCCCGCCGCTGCCTCCATGCCCGCGAAGTCGGTGAGATCGTACGTCGCCAGGAGTTCCTTCGGATTTCCGGTCATCGCCGCGAACGAGTGGACCAGCACCCGACGGTCGGTCAGCGTGAAGAAGCACTTCGCGGTGGGGAACTCGGCGGCCATCGCGCCGCTGGCCTCGACCTCGGCGCGGTCGGCGTTCTCGGCCCGGAACCTCCACCGCTGGATGCGCTGATCGATGACCGCGTTCGTCTGCTGCGTGACGCCGGCGATGATCGCGTTGCGCACGGTCATTCCCGCCGGTTGGATGACCCGCGCGTCGAGGATCGTTTCGTCGGCGAGGAGGTCATGCCCTGCCTTCTTCTGCACCTTGCCGATGAAATTCACCA
>CAXBAZ010000926.1:0-1879 GCA_963973395.1 uncultured Acidimicrobiaceae bacterium | reverse complement strand
GTCGATCAGGAACGGGACCGGCGTCGACACCAGCCCGGCGGACCCGGCCACCGTGAGGTGACCGAACCCGGCCGACCGCGCCATCGTCGCAGCGACGCTCCGGTCGGTCTCGGCGAAGTGGCGGGGCACGAGCACGCCGTCACCGTAGTGAGCGATCGGTGTCGTGGGGAGACGCGAATCGTGATCACTAGAGTCGGCGACCATGATCCTCTCGGACCGGACCCTGCGCGAACAGCTCGCGGCGGGTCGCATCGTGATCGACCCGTTGGACGAGGCGTTGATCCAGCCGAGTTCGGTCGACGTGCGGATCTCCAACCTGTTCCGCGTGTTCCGCAACCACACGCGCGCCGTGCTCGACGTGAAGGACGACCTCCAGGATCTGACCGAGCTGATCGAGATCGACGCCGACGATCCGAACGCGTCGTTCATGCTCCACCCCGGTGAGTTCGTGCTCGGCTCCACGTTCGAACGAGTCGCCGTGCCCGACGACCTCGTCGGCCGCGTCGAGGGCAAGTCGAGCCTCGGACGGCTCGGGCTGCTGATCCACTCGACCGCCGGCTTCATCGACCCCGGCTTCGATGGCCACATCACTCTCGAGCTCGCCAACGTCGCGAGCCTGCCGATCACGCTCTACCCGGGCATGAAGATCGGCCAGGTGAGCTTCATGCAGATGACGACCCCCGCCGACAACCCGTACGGCAAGGGCGCGACCGGTTCGAAGTACCAGGGCCAGCGCGGCCCCACGCCGAGCCGCTACTTCGAGAACTTCCGGTGATCGCGACCGAGTGGCCGGAGGGGGTCTGGGCCCCTCCGGCCACTCGGGTCAGTGGAACACGATCGTCTTGTTGCCGATCAGGTGGATCCGGTCCTCCGCCCAGGCGCGGACCGCACGCGACAGCACGAGTCGTTCGGTGTCCTGACCGAGCGCGACGAGTTCGTCCGCCGTGTGGGCGTGGGTGACGCGGGCGACGTCCTGTTCGATGATCGGGCCCTCGTCGAGATCGGCTGTGACGAAGTGCGCCGTGGCGCCGACGATCTTCACCCCGCGCTCGTGCGCCTGGTGGTACGGCTTGGCGCCCTTGAACCCGGGCAGGAACGAGTGGTGGATGTTGATCGCCCGGCCGCGCAGATCCGAGCACAGGGCGTCGGACAGGATCTGCATGTAGCGCGCCAGCACGACGAGATCGATCGAGTGCTGGTCGATCAGGGCCCGGATCTCGGCTTCCTGGTCGGCCCGGGTGTCGGCGGCGACGGGCAGGTGACGGAACGGGATGCCGTACCGCTCGGCCACTTCGGCGCAGTCGGGATGGTTCGACACGATCACCGGGATGTCGACCGCGAGTGCCCCGTTCCGCCAGCGGTACAGCAGATCGACCAGGCAGTGGTCGAACTTCGACACCAGGATCATCACCTTCGGCCGCCGGTCGATGGGCCGCACCCGAAGCTCCGACGGTCCGTCGCCGAGCCGGGTCGCGACCGCACCGTGCAACCCGACGCTGTCGCTCGCGTCGGTGGCCACGACCATGCGCATGCAGAACGTCGACGTGTCCGGGTCGGTGAACTGGGCGTTCTCGACGATGTTGCCGCCGACATCGAGCACGCCGGTGGTGACGGCGTGGACGATCCCCGGGCGGTCGGCGCAGGTCAGCGACAGCACGTGCATGGTGGACATGGACGCCATTCGATCGCGCGAACGCCGATCTCGAAACCCGGCTCGTCACCGAACCGTTGGAGCGCTCTACACTCGACGTCGGGCGGCTTCCGGCCGCGCCGAGGGGAGTGTTCGATGCATCTGACCGACGACCGCTGGGGTGAGCTCATCGCCACGCGGGCAGACGACCCGGGTCGCGCCCTCGAGATCTTGCGCAGCCGACGCCGC
>CAXBAZ010000925.1:0-1880 GCA_963973395.1 uncultured Acidimicrobiaceae bacterium | reverse complement strand
CGCCCACCACGACGCGATCGGCAAGTTCCTCCCGATCAACGGCGCCGGTGCCGGCGGTGCCGCCCTGGTCGACGTGGGCATCCCGCCCGAGGTCGTCCGGGGGTTCGTGCTGATCGCGCGGACGGCCGGCCTCGTCGCCCATCTCGCCGAGGAGATGCAGCGGCCGATGGCGCGCCGACTGTGGACCGAGACCGAGGAGCGGGCCTCGCACCACTACCGCACCGATGCCGATCCGTCGTGACCGCGGCGATCGGCCGGCGGTAGCTTGCCTGACATGAGCGATCGAGCGATGCGTCCGTTCTGGATCCATCAGCTCACCGAGCACCTGATCGGCATCGCCCTGATCGCCCAGGGCCTGCAGGAGCGGGACCCGGTCGTACCAGCGGTCGCCGGCCTCGCGGTGATGGGCAATGCGGCGATCGTGCGCGGTCCGCTGGGAGCGTTCAAGTGGGTCGGTCGCGGGCTCCATCGCTGGTTCGACATCGTGCTGATGGCCGGGATCCTGGTCGCCGCCGTGCAGCCGTGGTTCGAGGTGCCCGCCGGTGGCCGGTTGGTGATGCTGGTGATGCTCGTCCCGCTCGGCTTCCTGTGGTTCTACACCGACTGGGCGGAACGCCGCAGCCGCCAGCAGCGGCGGGTCGATCGGGCGGGCGTCAAGAGTGAGGACGTCGGCCGCTCGGCCGGACGGATGGCCGGCAACGCGTTCAAGGCGATCAAGAAGAAGACCGAGTAGCGGTTCGCGCCGCCTCCATCTTCTCGGTGGTCAGCTTCGCCCGGCCGAACACGAAGCAGCCGCCGATGATCGCCGCCTGGACGAACCACGTGGCCCGCAGTGCGAAGTCTCTGTCGACCTGGCGTTCGAGCACCCAGACGATCACGCCGCCGAGTGCGGCGCCGATCGGGATCATGCCCCAGGCGAAGAACCGGTACACGCTGTTGACGCGCCCGAGCAGACGTTTCGGGATGATGGTCTGACGCAGGCTGACCGTGATGACGTTCCAGAGGATGCCGAGGAACGCCTCGGCGCCGAAGACCACGATCACGAGTGGCCACCACGGCACGAGGCCGATGATCACCGGCCCGATCGCCATCCCGCCGAGTGCGATGGCGAGCGTCGTCCCGCTGCCGAGGCGCTTCGAGATCGCGGGTGCCAGATTGCCGCCGAGGAGTCCGCCGATCGCGGCTCCGAAGAAGAGCACGGTGAACAGCACCGGACCGATCTCGAGCACCTCTTGGGCGAACAACACCAGCGTCGCGCCGCTCACCATCGCGGCCCCGTTGAGGAGGCCGAGGATGATCGCCATCGGTCGCAACAACGAGTGCGCCATCAGCCAGCGCACCCCCTCGCCGAGTTCGTGGCGGAATGTTGACTTCGGGGCGCTGTCGTCGGGCTCCGCGCGGAAGGTGCCGGGGATCAGCAGCACCATCGCCGCCGCGAGGAAGAACGTGGCGGCGTCGACGAAGAACGGCAGCGAGAAGGCCACCAGCAGCAGGATCGACCCCAGCGGCGGGCCGGCGAACGTGTTGGTGACGTTCTCGATGCTCCAGATCCGGCCGTTCGCCTTCTCGAGCTGGTGGGGCTCGACGATGTCGGGCATGATCGTCTGGTTCGAGTTGTCGCGCAGCACCTCGGCCATGCCGAGCAGCAACGTGGCGGCGAGCACGAGCAGGAACAGACCGGTGTTCGTGCCCGTCACCATGTCGAGTTCGTCGGGGCCCGGCAGGGCGTCCTGCGAACCGAGCACCGCGAACGCCACCCCGAGCGTGAGGCAGCCGCGGAGGAGGTCCATCGCGATCATCGCCCGCCGGCGGTCGACCCGGTCGGTGATGACGCCCGCGGGAAGCGTGAAGACCAGCCACGGCAGTCGCTGCGCGACCGC
>CAXBAZ010000924.1:0-1881 GCA_963973395.1 uncultured Acidimicrobiaceae bacterium | reverse complement strand
CGACATCAACGGCTACTACACCGACCACCACCACGACGACCGCTACTACACCAAGAATCAGACCTACACGAAGAACGAGATCGACAATGCCGTCGGCCCGACACCGAAAGTCCTGTCGCTCGGTGCGATCGACTTCCAACCGGTCAGTCACTCCGCGGATCTCGCATACGGCTATGCGCTACCCGGGGGTGTTCGGGTCGACGCCGGCGGCGCCTTCTTCAACGCTGGCCTCCGGCTGCCGGTCGGTTCGACGATCACAGGCGTACAGGTGTTCCTGGACCCGAACGGCGTCAGTCGGTCGGCCAGCCTGCACCGCTATCGACCGCTCGGCCCCGTGTCCGAGCGACTCGGGAACGGTTCATCGACCGGCGGCAACGTCAGCGAAGCCATCGAGTTGGGTGTCGATCACACCGTCGAGGCCGGTTGGAACTACCGGATCGACGACATCTTGCTGATCGCGGGCGGTGCGATTCTCTATGGAGCCGAGATCAGCTACCTGCCGCCCCCGTGACCTGACATGGCGGAGATCTGCCCGATCCGCCGTCGCATGAGTTGAAGCCGGTCGGCCTGTGAACTCGCGGCGGCGTGATGCCGAGATGGTGACCGGGCGGATCGTACGACCCGACCCGTGTGCCTGACGGGGCCAGGCCGCGCCAGTCGACCGAGTCAGCTCTTGGCGAGGAAGCCTTCGTCTTCTTCGGTGAGCAGGAGGTCAAGCTCGTCGCGCAGGATCGGGTGGTCCGCGAGGCCGGGGTCGGCGTCGACGATCTCGAACGCCGCCTCGCGAGCGAGGGTGACGAGCTCGCGGTCGCGCCGGAGCGAGGCGAGCTTGAGGTCACTGCGGCCCTTCTGGCTGGTCGACATCAGGGTGCCCTCGCCCCGCAGATCGAGGTCGACCTCGGCGAGCTCGAATCCGTCGGTCGATGCCACCAACGCCTCGACCCGCGGGTTGCCACCGTCGGCCGGATCGTGTTCCTGGGTGACGAGCCAGCAGGTCGACGCGTGCTGGCCGCGACCGACCCGCCCACGGAGCTGATGGAGCTGGGCGATGCCGAACCGGTCGGCGTCGAGGATCACCATCATCGTGGCGTTCGGCACGTCGACGCCGACCTCGATCACCGTGGTGGCCACCAGCACGTCGAGCTTCCCGGCGCGGAACAGATCCATCGTCATCTGCTTCTCCGCCGAGCTCAGTCGTCCGTGCAACAGGCCGATCCGGAGACCCTGGAGGTCCTGGTGGAGCAGCCGCTGGTACGTCTCCTCGGCCGATGCGACCTCGAGCTTCTCGCTCTCGTCGATCAACGGACACACCACGTAGGCCTGACGACCCTCAGCGACCTCGTGGCGGACGTCGGCCCACACCTCGACCTCGAGCAGCGGGCCGTTCGCCCACTTCGTGACGATCGGCGTGCGGCCGGGTGGCAGCTCGTCGAGCACGCTCACGTCCAGATCGCCGTAGACGGTCATCGCGGCGGTGCGCGGGATCGGGGTCGCTGTCATCACGAGCACGTCCGGCACGTGCCCCCTCGACTTGTCGCGCAGCGCCGCTCGCTGCTCGACTCCGAAACGGTGCTGCTCGTCGACGACGACCGCACCCAGGCTGGCGAACGCGACACCTTCCTGGATGAGGGCGTGGGTGCCGATCGCGATGTCGATCGTGCCGTCGGCCAATCCGGCCAGGACGTCCTTGCGGTCGTTGCCGGTCACCCGATTCGTCAAGAGTTCGACCCGCAGCGGGCGGTCGCCGAACAGGTTGCCCGGGTCGGGCACCTTCAGGTCGCCGAGCATGACGCGGATGCCGGTTGCGTGCTGTTCGGCCAGCACCTCGGTCGGTGCCATCAGCGCCACCTGCCAGCCGGCTTCGATGGCCTGCAGCGCGGC
>CAXBAZ010000923.1:0-1883 GCA_963973395.1 uncultured Acidimicrobiaceae bacterium | reverse complement strand
GTGCCCAAGACCCGTCGAAGCCGCCGCGTGATCGATCTCGATCCCGACACGGTGTCGATGCTGCAGCGGCATCGTGCACGCCAGCGGGAACAGTTCCTCATGCTCGGTGTCTCGGCGACGGCGAGCGACCGCGTGTTCACGAACGAGATCGGCGAGCCGTTACGTCCCAACTCTGTCGGCCAGGCGTTCCGTCGGCTCGTCGACGCAGTGGACCTCTCGGTGATCAGGCTCCACGACCTGCGCCACACGCATGCCACGCATCTCTTGATGGCGGGCGTCAACGTGAAGGTCGTCAGCGAGCGCCTCGGTCACTCCTCGGTCAGCTTCACCCTCGACACCTACGGCCACGTCATGCCCGGCCAACAAGCCGAAGCAGCCGCAGCCGCCGCGGCGCTGATCAATCGACCATCGTGACAGCACGTCACATCTACAATCGACGAGTCGATCCGTCCCGACGGTTGTTGGTCGCCAACTCGTGAGCGAGGTTCGGCCCGGGTGAGACACGTTGACCCTCCACTTCCATCCGGACATACTGGACGGAGCCCGAGTCAGTAGACGAGGGAAGTGAGCCCGGCGTTCTCCCCCGTATGAGGAGCCGCCGGGCTTTGCGCTTCAGGTGGCCGCGAGATCGATGTCGACGAGGAGGCCCGACCAGTGACGGCGAATCGCGTTGACATCACGGCTGACCACAACAGCGAGGATGATGCCGGATTCGTGTGGACGTTCCTCGCGAAGCCGAGGACCTGGAGGCCATCTGGCCGGGCGAGGTGGTCGTTGCCGGGTCCCCGCTGGCGCCGGCGGTCTGCGAGGTCGTCAACCTGGTCGAGAAGCCGGTTGGCATGGTGGTCCATCTTCGGGTGCTCCGAACCTCTGTCGAGCGCTACGGCTGACGTCGGTCCCGACGATCGCCCACCAAACGCAGAGGCCCGCCGAAGCGGGCCTCGCGCCCAGCCACCGAAGCGACTGGGGGAATAGCTGACAAGGTAACCGCTCGTCTTGACCGTAGGAACGTCGGATTGGGTCGTCTGGGGGCTTGCGGTTGTCAGACGGGCGGAGCGACGAGTTCGAACGCCGCGATGTTGGCCGGACGGACCACGGTGAAGTGTGTTCGGTCGACCGTCGCGACACGGACGGCTTTCAGCCGTTCAGCGATCGCGACGAGGCTCGCATCGGTGCCACCGAGTGGGAGATCTCGGTACTGATCGACGAGCTCTCGTATGCGTCGCCAGTCGTCGGCGGTCAGGGACTCGATCCTCAGGCCGCCGTCGAGAATGGAGTCATACAGCGCAACTTCGGCGTCCGGGCCGAGTTTGCGGTCGAGGAGGTAGGCGGCTTCTGCGATCACCATCGGGGTGGTGATGAACGGCCCCGGATCCGTGTTGAGGAGGTCGCGGTACTGCGCGTGGTGTCGATCGTCGCGATCTGCTGCTGCGACCAGAGGGCCGGTGTCGACGATCAGCACTCGTCAGCTTTGGCCAAAGCCGTCGGCGAGGAGTTCATCGATCTGATGACTGATTCCGTCGCCGCTTGCGCCGATCCCGACGAACGCGAGCTTCGGCTGTTCGCTCGGAGCGTCGAGGACGTGACCGCGGAGGAGCTCGGTTGCGAGTTCGTCCGCCGTCGTCCCGCGAGCAGCAGCGGCGGCTGCGAGCTTCCGAGCGAGCTCGTCAGGCACGTGAAGCGTGGACGACATGGTTCGAAGTATACGCGGCCCGTTCGTGGCCTTGTCGATCGCTGGTCGTCGAGCACTCTTGGCGTTACGAGGTGGCGAGCAGCTTCTCCATGGCTTGAGCCTGCGACTACAGGCCGATGTCGAGTCCGGGTGGTTCGGGTCGTGGCGGGTGGTGGATGGTCGGCTGCACGGTGGGCGCCGGTTGCCGTGG
>CAXBAZ010000922.1:0-1888 GCA_963973395.1 uncultured Acidimicrobiaceae bacterium | reverse complement strand
GGTCGGTGGTCGCCAAGACGCCCGAGAACGGCGACCGGGCGGCCTGCGCGCGCAGCGCATCGGTGAGCTGGAGCTCGCCACCGCTGCCCGGCGTGAGCTGCTCGATCTCGTCGAAGACGTCGGGTGTCAGCACGTAGCGACCGATGAGGATGTAGTCGGACGGCGCCTCGTCGGCCGCCGGCTTCTCGACCAGATCGGCGACCGGGATCACCCCGTCGGCGTCGATCGGGCCGGACGGCGCGAGCACGCCGTACGAGCTCACCTGGTCGCGGGGCACCTGCTTGACGCCGACGACGCTGCCGCCGGTACTGGCGCACACCCCGTTCATCTGCGCGAGCAGCGACGAGTCGCCCATCAGTTCGTCGGGGAGCAGCACGGCGAACGGCGCGTCGCCGACGGCCTCGCGCGCACAACCGACCGCATGGCCGAGCCCACGCGGATCGTCCTGGTAGACGATCGTCACCCGCCAGTCGCGACCGATGCTCGCGAGTCGTTCGGCGACATCGTCCTTCCCCTTCTCCTTGAGGGCCCCGATCAGGTCGGCATCGGGGGCGAAGTACGCCTCGATCGCCGGCTTGCCGCGGCTGCTCACTGCGACGATGTGGTCGATGCCCGCACCCAGGGCTTCGTCGATGATGATCTGGATCGCCGGCGTGTCACCGATCGGCATCAGCTCCTTGGGAACGGCCTTGGTGGCGGGGAGGAACCTGGTTCCCATCCCGGCGGCGGGGATGACTGCACTGTGCACCTGCATGGACCGGACGTTACCGGGCCCCGTGACCGGGGCCGGGGAGCCCGCCGCCGATCACCCGTTCGAGGTGACGTCCGGTCGACCGGCCGGTATCTTGTCCCTCGCCATGCCGACCTACGTGTACAAGTTCACCGACACCGACGAGACCATCGAGGTGCAGCAGTCGTTCACCGACGCCACCTTGACCGAATACACACACCCCGAAACCGGTGCGACCATGCCGGTCAAGAAGGTCTTCCTCCCGGTGGGAGTCACGTTCAAGGGCGACGGCTTCTACAAGACCGACAGCCGGTCGGCGACCAAGAAGAAGGCTGGCTCCGGTGGCGACACGACGAAGTCCGAGTCGACCGCGTCCGACTCCTCGAAGTCCGACTCGTCGAAGTCCGACTCGTCGAAGTCCGACTCCTCGAAGTCCGACTCGTCGAAGTCCGACTCGTCGACGTCGAAGTCGTCGACGTCCTCGTCGGGCAGCTCGGGCGACTGACCCGTGCTGATCCCACTCAGCGATCGGGCGTCCGAGCTGGGTGCGGAGATCGGGATCATCGGCGGGTCCGGTTTCTACGAGTTCGTCGACGATGCGATCGACATCGAGATCGAGACCCCGTTCGGCGACGCCGCCGCCCCGATCACGGTCGGCGAGATCGCGGGACGCCGCGTGGCGTTCCTCCCACGACACGGGCGCCGACACGAGTACGCCGCGCATCGGGTGCCGTTCCGCGCCAACGTCTGGGCGATGGCGTCGCTGGGAGTGCGCGCGCTGATCGGCCCGTGCTCGTGCGGGTCGCTCCAGCCCGACGTCCATCCCGGTGACTTCGTCGTGGTCGACCAGCTCGTCGACCGCACCCACGGCCGCGGCGACACGTTCCACGACGTCGGCGCACCGAAAGGCACACCCGGGTCGGACGGTTCGGTGCACCACCAGGCGTTCGCCGACCCCTACGACGCCGACCTCCGTGCCCATCTCGTGCGAGCCGCCCGCACCACCGGCCAGTCGGTCCACGACGGCGGCACGATGGTGATCATCAACGGACCCCGATTCTCGACGCGGGCCGAGAGCACCTGGTTCCGCCGGATGGGGTGGACGGTGGTCAACATGACCGGCTACCCCGAAGCGGTGCTCGCCGCCGAAGCCGGGTT
>CAXBAZ010000921.1:0-1891 GCA_963973395.1 uncultured Acidimicrobiaceae bacterium | reverse complement strand
CCGCCCCTCATGGTGCGTCTGATCCGGATCGGCGACGACGAGGCGGTGCTCTCGGTCGTGATCCACCACATCGCGTCCGACGGGCGTTCGATGCAGGTCATCTTCCGCGACCTCGGTGCCTACTACATCGCGTTCACCGAGCACAGCGACGCGAAGTTGCCGCCGCTGGCGATCGACTACCTCGACTACGCTGCGTGGCAGCGCGAGCAGGCGTCCGACGACCTCGACCGCCAGGTCGCGTACTGGACTGCGCAGCTGGGGAGCGATCTCGGGAACTGCGAGCTGCCGCCCGACCGACCCCGACCGCCGGTGCACACCGTGGACGGCGCCCAGATCTCGCGTCGGATCGACGACGCGGTGATGGCGAAGCTGCGGGCGTTGGGCGAGCGCCACCATGCGACGCTGTTCATGGTGCTGCTCGGTGCGTTCGACGTGCTGCTCGACCGGCGCATCGGGGACCCCGACCACACCGTGACCGTCGGTACGCCGGTGGCGGGTCGCACCCGACCGGAGCTCGAGGAGATGGTCGGGGTGTTCCTCAACACGCTGGCGCTGCGGACCGATCTCGGTGGCGACCCGACGTTCACCGAGGTGCTGCGGCGGGTCCGCGACACCGCCATCGATGCGTTCGCGAACCAGGATGTGCCGTTCGAACGGCTGCTCGGCGAGCTGCGACCACCACGCGACCTGAGCCGCACGCCCTTCTTCTCCGTGTTGTTCAACATGATGAGCGTCGAGGTCGCCCAGCAGGGTCTCGACCGCCTCATGGGTCTCGAGTACGAGGTCGTCGAGCAGCCCGACGTCGGTTCCAAGTTCGACATCACGCTGTACGTCGACGAGCGGCGGGATCAGCATGGCGACGAGGTCTCGTTGGTGCTCGTCTACAACCGGAACCTGTACGACGCGGCCACGATGGAAGAGCTCGTCGAGCAGTACCTTGCCGTGCTCGACCAGGTCGCGACCGAGCCCGACCGTGCGGTGTCGGCGTACTCGCTGGTCACCCAGCCCGCGCGTGCGCTGCTGCCCGACCTCTCCGAACCGCTCGACGCGACGTGGCACGGTTCCGTTCCGAGCCACCTGGATCGCCACGCGAGCGAGCGACCGGACGTGGTCGCCGTGCGCGACACGGCCGTGGCGTGGACGTACGCCGAGCTCGCTGCGGCCGCGAACCGCCTCGCTCGGCAGCTCCGCGCGGCAGGGGTGGACCGCGGCGACGTCGTGGCGATCCTCGGCCATCGGGGTGCGTCGCTCGTCTGGGCGATGGCGGGTGCGCTCGCATCCGGGGCGGCGTACACCATCCTCGACCCCGCCTACCCTCCCCGCCGGCTCGCGGAGTACGTGCGCACCGTTCGGCCGCGAGCGTTCGTCACGTTGTCCGAGGCCGGCGTGCCGGACGCGGAGGTCGAGGCGGCGCTGGACGACCTCGATGTCACCACTCTGATCACACTCCCGCCGGACGCGCGAACGGCGTTCGCCGACGTCGCGTCCGGTTCACTCGGCGTCGACATCGGGCCCGACGACGTGGCGTGCGTGACGATGACGTCGGGGTCCACCGGAGACGCCCGCGCCGTGCTCGGCCGCCACGGGTCGCTCACGCACTTCCTCCCGTGGCAGAGCACCGAGTTCAGGATCGGACCCGACGACCGCTTCTCGATGTTGTCGGGCCTCGCCCACGATCCGATCCAGCGCGACGTGTTCTGGCCGCTCGTGCTCGGGGCGACGATCGTCGTTCCCGATCCCGATCTGATCGCCGAACCGGGATGGATCGCAAACTGGTTCCGTCGGGAGCAGATCACCGTCGCCCACCTGACCCCGGCGATGGGCCGACTGGTGCTCGAGACACCTCGGGCCGACGACCGAGCGGACGCGAGCATCGACTCGTTGCGACTCG
>CAXBAZ010000920.1:0-1891 GCA_963973395.1 uncultured Acidimicrobiaceae bacterium | reverse complement strand
TCTCGCTCGCGGCGGCCCAGACGGGCAAGACCATCGCCCTGGCGAACAAGGAGTCGCTGGTCGTCGCGGGCGCGCTCGTCCGCGCCGCCGACCTCGCCGAGCGGGTCGACATCGGTGATCTGTCGCTGATCGTCGCCACCGAGGTCATCGGGATGGACGAGGACGGCGGCAAGGCCGTTCGCCGCAAGAAGGACTCCACCCTCGTCCGCGCCGCCGAGGCGGTGCGTGACGGCGAGGCGTCGGCGATGATCTCGGCCGGCAACACCGGAGCCACGATGGCGTCGGCACTGCTGCGCATGGGCCGCATCACGGGCGTCAAACGGCCGGCGATCGCCACGATCATCCCCGTGCCGGGCGGCGCGCCGACGGTGCTGCTCGACGCCGGTGCCAACGCCGAGGTGCAGCCCGAGCTGCTGGTGCAGTTCGCGCAGATGGGCTCGATCTTCTCCCGCCACCGGTTCGGTGTCGACTCGCCGAAGATCGGTCTGCTCTCGATCGGCGAAGAGCCGGGCAAGGGCGACACGCTCCGCAAGGAGACGTACCCACTGCTCGTCGAGGCCGCCGAGCGCGGCGCGCTCGACTTCATCGGCAACGTCGAGGGTCGTGACGTGATGTCCGACACCGCCGACGTCATCGTGACCGACGGGTTCACCGGCAACGTCGTGTTGAAGACACTCGAAGGCGGCCTCAAGACGATCGTCAACGCGCTGCTCGCCGCATTCGACTCCGACGAGTCGTACAAGCCCCATGCCGAGGCCCTCATGCCGGCGCTGCTCCCGCTGTACGAGATGCTCGACCCGGAGACCTACGGCGGCGCCATGCTGCTCGGGGTCGACGGGGTGTGCATCATCTCCCACGGATCGTCGAGCGAGCGGGCGATCGTCAACGGGATCAACGTCGCACGCGAGATGGTCGAGGCCGACGTCGTCGGCGAGATCACCACCGCGATCAGTCCCGACGCGACCGACTGATCACCGTCGGACGGTCACGTCCCGAAAATGTCGCCGGGACGTGTAACGAATTGCCGCGATCGCTCCCTCGAGCGGTGATGGACTCGGATGTCATGCAGGTGGACCTCGCGGTCGAACGGGTGCGGCGCGTGTACGAAGCCGATCACGCACGCCTCTGGCGCTCGTTGTTCGCCTTCTCCGGCTCACGTCCGTTGGCCGACGACGCAGTCGCCGAAGCCTTCGCCCAAGCCCTCCGTCGCGGCGACCGGATCGACGACGTCGCGGCGTGGGTGTGGACCAGTGCCTTCGCGATCGCCCGCGGCGAACTGAAACAGCGCGGTCGGACCGCCGGCGACCCGCTGGGCGAGCAGCGAGCTGCGGGCATCATCGATGTCGACGACGGGGACATCCGACACCTCCTGCACCGCCTCGCCGCGCTGTCGCACGACGACCGTGAGCTGATCGTGCTGTGCCATGTCGGTGGGTGGAAGCCGCGGGAGTTGGCGCCGCTGCTCGGCGTTCCGGCCGGCACGTTGCGGGTCAGGTTGCACCGGGCGACCGCCCGAGCGCGGGAGCTTCTCGAAGGCGAGGACCAGCCATGAGCACACCCGATCCCGATGATCGTCTCGGACTCGAACGGTTCGACGCCGTCGACGCCCCCGACCAGTGGGCCGACATCGTCCGTCGCGCCGACGCCGGTGGGAGTGCCGGATCCAAGGTGGTGGCGACGCGCCGAAATCGCACGTGGTACCTCGCTGCTGCCGCTTCGTTCGTGGCGTTGGTGGGCGGCCTGGTGATCGTCTCGCAGACCCGCAACGACGACGTCACGACACCGATCGATCGACCTCCCGGCGGCACCGACGTCCCGACCGGCTGCAGGAGTGAGTCGGATCTCGACGAGATCGTCGGGCTGTTGTCGTCCATCGCCTCCCTGTCATACG
>CAXBAZ010000919.1:0-1894 GCA_963973395.1 uncultured Acidimicrobiaceae bacterium | reverse complement strand
CCGACGACAGCGAGTTCATCTATCGCCAGGCGACCCGGGCGAAGGCGCTCGACGCCACGCGCGGCATGCTGCCCGCCGCGTCGCTGTCGAACCTGGGAATGTACGGCACCGGGCAGGCCTACGAGTCGCTGCTCCTGCGGATGAGGGCCCATCCGCTGCCCGAGGCACAGCAGTACTCGACCTTGATGTTGCACGAGCTCCGCAAGGTGATCCCGAGCTTCCTGCGTCGTGTCGACCTGCCCGATCGGGGCGGTCGGTGGATCGACTACCTGGCGACCACCCGCACCGAGACCACCGACCTCGTCGAGCAGCTGTTCGGTGGCGTGCCGGTGGAATCGGTCCCCGAGGTGCAGTTGGTCGACTTCGATCCGGAGGCGGAGGACAAACTGCTCGCTGCGGTGTGCTACAGCCGCTCGAACCTGCCCGAGTCGACGCTGCTCGACCGGGTACGGCAGCTCGGCATCGACGAGCGCGTCGCGCTGCTGCGGGCCTACGTGGGGGAGCGCGAGAACCGCCGCCACCGACCCGGGCGGGCATTCGAGCGTGTCGACTACCGCTTCGACGTCCTCTCCGACTACGGCGCCTTCCGCGACCTGCAACGGCATCGGCTGTTGACGATCGAGTGGCAGTCGCTGACGCCCAACCACGGCTACAGCCGCCCGGAACTGGTGGAAGCGGCCGGCGTCGGCCCCATCTTCGACGAAACGATGGATCGCTCCGCCAAGCTGTTCGACTCGATGCGTGAGCCGTTCCCCGAGCAGGCCGCCTACGCAGTCTCGATGGCGTACCGACTCAGGTACGTGATGCAGTTCAACGCGCGCGAGGCGATGCACATGCTCGAACTCCGCTCCGCGCCCCAGGGGCACCCGTCGTATCGGCGTGTGGCGTTGGAGATGCATCGTTTGATCGGTGAGCAGGCCGGGCACCATGCGATCGCGGGCGCCATGAGCCACATGACGACCGAGGCGCCCGAACTGGAACGCCTCGCCGCCGAACGTCAGGCGGAGTCGCGACGACAGAGTTGACCGATCGACCGTGGTGTGACGGGTGTCACACGGACGGGCGAAGGCGGCATGGCACAATCCCCCTAGTATCCGGCGCGACCAGCGCATCGAGGATGGACACATGGCAGACGACGACAACGAGATCGAAGCAGCGACCGACGAGGAGAACGAGGACGGTGACGACCTCGACGTCGACCCCGACGCCGATCTCGACGAGGACGACGATCTCGACGTCGATGAAGATCTCGATGACGACGACGACGCCACCGATGACGAGGACGATGACGACGACGACGAGGACGACGACGACGATTCGTCCGCTCGGGCCCGGAAGCGCAAGGGGTCCGACGACGAGGACGAAGACGACGACGACATGCTCGCGCCGGACGACGTCGAGGCCGATCTCGACACGATCCTGAAGGATCGGATGGTCACGACCGACGATGACGACGACGATGACGACGACGATGACGACGTCAAGAGCGCGGCGCCGGTCGAACGTGGAGAGGCCGTCGACGGCATCCAGCCCAAGCGAGCCGACGAGATCCTGTGCACGAACTGCTTCCTCCTCGTCCGGCCCAACGCCCCCGGCTGCCCGGTCGGGGACGACGACTGCCCGATCTTCTCCTGAGATGGGCACCCGACGGGCTCCGATCGATCGGCTCGTCGATCTCGCGGTCGCGGTGCCGACCTGCACCCTGGTGGCCGCGCGTCGGGCGGTCCCGCTCGTCGCCCACATCGGGACGCACGGGACGGCCCGCCTGATCGGCCGTGTCAGCGAAGCCGTGTACGAGCGCCGCAACGCGGAACAGATCGACGAGCTGATGGTCGACGCCGCCGCGGACGTGCTCGATGCCGCGGCCGACGCCTCCCTCGACACCTCCCTCGAC
>CAXBAZ010000918.1:0-1896 GCA_963973395.1 uncultured Acidimicrobiaceae bacterium | reverse complement strand
CGCCGCGAGCTGTTCACGAATCGTGTACCCGACGTGCCGGGCGGCGGCACCGTGGCGTTCGTCAACCCGGAGGACCACGGCTACCTCGACGACGTCGAACATCGTGAGGAGGGCGGCACCCCCGACATCATCGGTTCGATCCGGGCCGGACTCGTGTTCCAGCTGAAGGCGGCGGTCGGCATCGACTGCATCGCAGAACGTGAGGAGCGGTTCCTGCGGCGGGCGATCGAGCGGTGGCACGAGCACCCCAACCTGATGATCCTCGGCAGCCACGACGCCGAACGTCTGTCGATCGTGTCGTTCGTCGTGCGCGACCTGCTGCCCGGTGGCGAGCCCGTGCCGGGCCGGTACCTGCACCACAACTTCGTCGTCAGCGTGCTCAACGACCTGTTCGGCATCCAGTCGCGCGGTGGCTGCTCGTGCGCCGGACCGTACGGTCACCGGTTGCTCGGCATCGACCTCGAACGTTCGCACGAGTTCGAGCGAGAGATCACCCGCGGTTGCGAGGGCATCAAGCCCGGATGGGTGCGGGTCAACTTCGACTACGTCGTCGACGCGGTGTCGCTGCTGGCCGACGAGGGCCGCAAGCTGCTCCCCTACTACCGATTCGAGCCGGACACCGGCCTCTGGAAGCACCGGGACGGGCTCGCCGGTGCACCGCTGTCGCTCTGCGACATCACGTACGACTCGGGCGAGATGAGCTATCACCGGCGGCCCCGGTTCCTGCCGGAGGGTGGGCTCGCCGAGTACCTCGACCGCGCCCGGGCGCTGCTCGGCGAGCTGTCCGACGCCGCTCCGGCGCCGCTCGGGCTGCCGGCGACGACCCACGACTTCGAGCACCTGCGCTGGTTCCCCTACCCCGACGAAGCCTGACCGGAGGGGTCGGACCCTCTCCGGCCTCAGCGGTTGATGCGACGGTCGGTCGAGGAGGCGGCGACCAGCCGGCCGGCGTGGAACACCTTCCGGTCGGCCGGAGCGTCGGCGATCGCGGCGCGGATCGAGGCGGCGTCGATCGCCACGAAGTCGGCCGGGTCTCCGACTTCGAACCGCACGACCGGCAGACGCATCGCCCGTCGGACGTTGTTGCTGACCATGTCGTAGGCGTCGTCCGGCAGCACGTGGCCGGCCATGACCAGCAACGCGGCCGTTTCGAGTGGGTCGGATCGACCGACCAGGTTGAACGGGTCCTGCACGTTGTCGCCACCGGCCGCGACGAGCACGCCGGCATCACGGAGTGCGCCGATCGCCGTCAGCCCGCGCGGCGTCGCCCGGGGATGGTCACGCCCCTGGAGGAACAGGTTGGTCTGCGGGAGCGGAACGATCGCGATGCCGGCCGCCGCCACCTCGGCCGCCACGCTCGCCTGGACGTCGGGGGGCTGCATGCCCAGGCTGACGCAGTGGCTGGCCGCGACCCGCCCTTCGATCCCGTGCGTGACCACGGCCCGGGCCAGATCGCGCAAGGTGAGCATCGACGGGTCGAGTGTCTGGTCGACGGGCAGGCCACCGGCGCGGGCGGCGTCGAGGGCCACCTCGATCGACCCGACGCCGTCTGGTTCGAGATGCGGGCACCCCCCGACGAGATCGACGCCCCGATCGATCGCATCGCGCAGGGCACCACGGTTCGCCTCGCCGTCCGGCCCCGACATCGGCGAGTGCGTGAGTGCCACGAACTCGACGTGCATCAGCCCCGCGTAGTCGGCGACGGCCTCCTGTGCAGCCACGAGGTGGCTGATGCCGGCACCGGAGCCGCAGTTGATGTGGCTCCGCACGGCGGTCACGCCGTTCAGGAGCAACTTGTCGAGTGCGGCCCGCACCCGGCCGACCATGTCGTCGTGGGTGAACATGCCGGCCGCCGCGGCCGCGACCCACGCCTCGATCGCTCCGGTGAGATCACCG
>CAXBAZ010000917.1:0-1896 GCA_963973395.1 uncultured Acidimicrobiaceae bacterium | reverse complement strand
CGCCGATCAGACCGGCACCGGCCATCACCGACAGGTTGAAGAGGGCGGCGAACCAGTTGACGTCGCCGTCGCGGACGAGCTTCACCCCGATGAAGACCGCTTGGGCGATTGTGTAGGTGCCGATCGCGGTGGCGAGGCCGTGGGTCAGCGGGAGCTCGCGGCGCTGCACCCATGCGGCGCAGCCGGCTCCGAGCACGAACCCCAGCACGGCGCCGACCGACAACCACACAGCGAGTGCCCCGTCCTCACGGTCGGCGGCCCAGGTCGCGCCGATCGACAGCGGAACGGCGAACACGAGCGCCACCATGCCGCCGGCGCGCAGTGCGTCGAGGTCCCAGCGGTCGCGGTCGATCAGGGCCA
Source organism: uncultured Acidimicrobiaceae bacterium (assembly GCA_963973395.1). Lineage (GTDB taxonomy): Bacteria > Actinomycetota > Acidimicrobiia > Acidimicrobiales > Ilumatobacteraceae > Ilumatobacter. The sequence continues at coordinate 1,536 of CAXBAZ010000917.1, read as the reverse complement.
CGGCGGCGTCCCGAACGGTGAGGGCAGGCCGAGCTTGCCGGGGTTGAGGATGCCCCGCGGATCGAGCGCCTGCTTGAGCGCGACGAGCACGTCGAAGGCGGACCCGAGCGCCTCGGCGACGAACCGGGAGCGGTTGAGTCCCACGCCGTGGTGATGCGAGAGGTTGCCGCCGGAGGCCAGCACGGCGCGTTGACCCGCATCCCACATGGCCCGGTACGTCGGCTCGATCTCGTCGGCGGGCGGCCGGGCCGCGAACGAGAAGTACAGGCACGCGCCGTCGAGATAGCTGTGTGACAGGTGACAGCTCACCGCGACCGCGTGTGGTACGTCCATGATCGCGGCGGTGGCAGCGTCGTACACGTCGATCAGCTTGCTCCACGGCGCCGCGACCTCCATCGTGTCGACTGCGAACCCCTTCGTGGTGAGGCCCTGGAGCGCCGACGTGTCGTTGCGGTGCTCCATCCAGTCGCGGACCAGCTGCTCGTCGCGCGGGGTGCCCGCCGCCGTGCACACGTCGTCGACGACCGCCATCGTCGCGTCGACGATCCGTTCGTCGCCCTCGTCGAGCACGAGGAGGACGCACTGCGTGCCGTCACCGCCGTGACCGCGCGCGCTCTCGACGGCGTCGTAGAGCCGCAGCACGGCGGGGGTCGCTCCGCGCCGGATGATCTGTCGGCACGCCTCGAAGCCGGCCGCCAGAGTCGGGAATTGGTAGGCCGCCTGCCGCACCGACGGGGCGACCGGATGGGCCCGCAGCCACACGCGGGTGATGACGCCGAGCGTGCCCTCCGAGCCGATGAAGACCTGATCGAGGTCGGGGCCGACGGCGGCGGCGGGGGCGCCGCCGGTCCGGATGACGCGTCCGTCGGCGAGCACCACCTCGAGCCCGACGGCCATGTCCTCGATCTTGCCGTAGCGGGTGGAGTACTGCCCGGCGCCACGACATGCCACCCAGCCGCCGACCGTTGCGATCTCGAAACTCTGCGGGAAGTGGCCGACCGTCAGCTCGTGGTTCGTGGTGAGCAGCCGTTCGAGGTCGGGTCCGAACATGCCGGACTCCACCTCGACGACACCCGACAGCTCGTCGACGCTGACCAGACGATCCAGACCGGTCATGTCGAGCACGACCCCGCCGAACGCTGGAACGGACGCTCCGCACACGCCGCTGCGGCCACCAGCGGCGGTGACCGGCACCCCGGCGTGGTTGGCGGCGGCGACGACGGCCGACACCTGCTCGGTGGTCGTCGGGCGGGCCACGACGGCAGCGCGGCGTGGCACCTCTCCGTCGAGCGCCCAGTGCAGCGCGATCGGCCACCAGTCGCGGCTCGCCTCGGCGGTCGTCGTGCGATCGGTGTCCGCATCGCAGATCGCGGCGATCCGCTCGACGAAGCCGTCGGGTGGCTCGACGCCCGGTCCGGGGAAGTGGTCGGCGTGTCCGGTGAGCTCGATCGGTGGTGTCGGTGCGGTCATGTGGTCTCCGCTTCATGCTGAGCGTGCCGAATGGCGTGACGTGGGTCGGGGCGGGTGGCGGCGGCG
>CAXBAZ010000916.1:0-1897 GCA_963973395.1 uncultured Acidimicrobiaceae bacterium | reverse complement strand
GTGACGGGCCATGCCGCCGTAGGTGTCGACGATGATCTTGCGGCCGGTCAGGCCGCAGTCGCCGTGGGGGCCGCCCAGCACGAACGTGCCCGTGGGGTTGACGAACACGTCGTACTCGTCGTCGGCGAACTCCTCGGGGATGGTGGGCGCGATCACCTGCTCGATCAGGTCGGGCCGGATCACGCTGTCGCGGTCGATGCCGTCCTGGTGCTGGGTCGAGATCAGCACGCTCCGGATGCCGATCGGGCGGCCGTCCTCGTACTCGTAGGTGACCTGGGTCTTGCCGTCGGGACGCAGGTACGGGAGCTGGCCCGACTTGCGCACCTCGGCCAGCCGCTCGGCCAGACGGTGTGCCGTCCAGATCGGCAGCGGCATCAGGTCGGGAGTCTCGTTGCAGGCGTAGCCGAACATCATGCCCTGGTCGCCCGCCCCCTGGGCGTTGAGGACGTCCTCGCCGCCCTGACCGGCGCGCAGCTCCTCGGACGAATCGACACCCTGGGCGATGTCGGGACTCTGCTCGTCGATCGAGACGATCACGCCGCAGGTGTTGCCGTCGAATCCGTACAGTGCATTGTCGTAGCCGATGCCGTTGATCGTCTCGCGGGCGATCCGAGGGATCTCGACGTAGGCGGTCGTGCTGATCTCGCCGGCGACCACGCAGAGCCCGGTGGTGACCATGGTCTCGCAGGCGACACGCCCGTCGGGGTCCTCGGTCAGGATGGCGTCGAGGACCGCATCACTGATCTGATCCGCCATCTTGTCCGGGTGACCTTCGGTCACACTCTCGGAACTGAATGTCCAACGAGCCACGGCTCCTCCTCGGTTCTGCTGTCGGTGTGTGGGTTGATGTGCCGATGCTGACAGCCGCATCGGCACGGAGATGATGTGGAGATGATGTGGTGCAGCGTGGCAGAGTCACCCGGCTGCGGCGCGGATCGACACGATGCGGTCGAACACCGATGACGCAATCGTACGTTTGTCGGCCAGCGGAACCACCTGTGGCTCCGCGCCCGGCGCCAGAATCGTGACGGCGTTCGTGTCGTGCCGGAACCCGGTCGAGGGGGCACCGACGTCGTTGGCGACGATCAGGTCGAGGTGTTTCGCCGCGAGCTTGCGCTCGGCGTTCGCGAGCAGGTCGTCGGTCTCGGCCGCGAACCCGACCAGCACCTGACCCGCCGGCTTCGACGCCCCGAGCCCGGCCAGGATGTCGGGCGTGGGCTCGAGCACGATCTCGGGCACGCCGTCGCGCTTCTTGAGCTTGTTCGGCGCCGCAGCCTTCGGTCGGAAGTCGGCGACCGCGGCGGCCATCACCACCACGTCGCTGGACGGGGCGATGCGCTGCATCGCGGCCTCCATCTCGGCCGCGGTCTCGACGGGGACGACCTCGACACCCGCTGGTACGGGCAGGTCGACGGTCGACACGAGCGTGACGTCGGCCCCGCGCCGCGCCGCCTCGGCCGCCATGGCATACCCCTGCTTGCCCGAGCTCCGGTTGGCGATCACCCGCACGGCGTCGATCGGTTCGCGGGTGCCACCCGCACTCACCACGACACCGACCCCGGCGAGGTCGTTCGGGGCGAACAGCCGCTCGACCGCGGCCACGATCGACTCGGGCGAGGCGAGGCGGCCGGCACCCACGTCACCGCCCGCCAGGCGACCCGACTCGGGATCGACGACGAGCACACCGCGGGAGCGCAGCGTGGAGATGTTGTCGACGACGGCCGGGTGCTCCCACATCTCGGTGTGCATGGCCGGACACACCATCACCGGGGCGCGGGTGGCGAGCAGCACGTTCGTGAGCAGGTCGGTCGACAGCCCCATCCGCAGCGCTGCGATCAGTCGGGCGGTCGCCGGTGCGACGAGGATCAGATCCGCATCCTGCCCGAGCTTCGTGTGC
>CAXBAZ010000915.1:0-1901 GCA_963973395.1 uncultured Acidimicrobiaceae bacterium | reverse complement strand
GCGCAGGAACCCGTCGAAGCGCTCGCCGATCAACTCGTCGTAGCGGTCAGGGGCGGAGGACGGATCCGCGAGGAACAGGTCGGCGGCCAGCATGCCGGATTCGAGCCCGTAGTCGATGCCCTCGCCGTTCATCGGATTGACGAGGCCGGCCGCGTCGCCGATCGCGACCCAGCCGGGTCCGTGGCGCTTCACGGCGCTCATCGGCAGGCGCCAGGCGCGGGGCCGCTCGAGGTTCGGCCCGATCCCCCACGAGTCCGCGACCAGCCCGCGATAGCTGTCGAGCAGATGGTTCAGGTTGAGACCCTTGAACCCCTTCATCGTCGACAGCGCCCCGACGCCGATGTTCACGGTGCCGTCGCCGCACGGGAACATCCACCCGTAGCCGGGCACCCACGTGCCGTTGCCGTCCCGGATCGTCAGACACGCTTCGAGGTGTTCGTCGGCGTGCCGCGGGCTCTCGACGTACGCTCGGATCGCGAGGCCGAACGGCTCGGCAGGATCACGCTCGGCCCCGAGCGCACGGGCCACTGCACCGGGTGCACCGGTCGCTGCAACGACGAGTTCGGCCTCGATCGGACCGTGGGGAGTCGTGATCCCGGTCACCCGGCCGGTGCGGTCGTCGATCACGGGGTCGCCGGTCACCTCGAATCGCACGTCGGCACCCGCCGCCGTGGCGGCGTCGATCAGCGCGGCGTCGAGGCGGCGTCGAGGCCACACCGCACCGTGGGCGGGGAAGCGCCCGGTGTCGGGCCACGGCAACTCGCGCACCTGCTTGCCGGCGATCATGCGCAGGCCCACGATGTGATGCGCATCGTCGAGTGGTATCTCGAGTTCGTCGAGCGCGGCGACGGCCCGCGGCGTCAGCCCGTCACCGCAGATCTTGTCGCGGCCGTGCGGGCCCTTCTCGACCACCACCACCCGGGCCCCGCCACGAGCGGCCCGGATCGCAGTGGCGGCTCCGGCGGGACCGCCGCCGATGACGGCGATGTCGAAGCGTTCCACGCCCTCGATTCAATCGGGAGATTCAGTCGGCCGTGGCGCCGGCCCCGCCGTCGTCGGCGATCCGCTGGTGATGGTGGATGACCTCGGCGACGATGAACCGCAGGAACTTCTCGGAGAACACCGGATCGAGTCCGGATTCCTCGGCGAGGGTCCGCAACCGTGCGACCTGGCGAGCCTCACGGTCGAGGTCGGCCGGCGGCATCCCGACCGACGCCTTGTAGCGACCGACGTCCTGGGTGACCTTGAACCGCTCCGCGAGCAGGTGGATGAGGGCCGCATCGATGTTGTCGATGCTCGACCGGTACCTGGCCAACTGCTCGTCGGCGGCTTCTACGGGCATCTCGTCGGTCATCGTGCCCGACGCTACCGGATCCCGTCGCCGGGCCCGGGGGCGGTACGTTCGCCGTATGGAACCACTGCCGCTGCTGTTCGTCGACCACCCGTATCCGGAGATGTACCTCGATCTCGTGGACGGGCGGGCCACGGTCGTCGGGTCGGGCGACGACGAGGCGCTCGGCGGCGCCGTCGCGGTGATCGCCGGCGCGACCCGTCGGTGGGACGCCGACGCGTTCGCGCTCGCTCCCGGACTCTCGGTGATCTCACGCACGGGCGTCGGCTACGACAACGTCGACGTGGCTGCGGCCCACGCAGCCGGCGTGGTCGTGTGCAACGCGCCGCTGGCGCCGATGGTCTCGACGGCGGAGCACACCATGGCGCTGCTGTTCGCGGTCACCAAACACCTCCCGCACCAGACCGCTCGCGCCGAGCGCGGGTTGCCGGGCGAACCGGTCGGTCGGTCGCTCGAACTCGACGGCTGCGTGCTCGGCCTCGTCGGCATCGGTCGGATCGCGAGCCGGGTGGCGGTCGCCGCCCAGGCGTTGGGAATGCGGGTGGTCGCC
>CAXBAZ010000914.1:0-1904 GCA_963973395.1 uncultured Acidimicrobiaceae bacterium | reverse complement strand
TCTCCTGCGCCTCGTCGGTCGAGGCCCCGAGGTGCGGGGTGACGACGACGTTGGGCAGATCCAGCAGCTCCCGCGCCGAGCCCCCCTCTGCCGGAGGCTCGGAGGTGAACACGTCGAGGCCGGCACCGGCGATCTCGCCGGCCACGAGCGCCTCACGCAGAGCCGCCTCGTCGATCAGGCCGCCTCGCGCGACGTTGACGACGTAGGCCGTCTTCTTCATGGCCTTGAACTGCTCGGCGCCGATCATGCCGGTCGTCTCGGGCGTCTTCGGCATGTGGATGGTCAGGAAGTCGACCTCGGCGACGAGCTCGTCGCGGGGCTCGCTCGACGAGATCCCCGAGCTCGGACCGAGGGCCTCGGCCAGCCGGTCGGCGAGCGTGCGGAATTCGAGGAAGTCGAACAGCCGCTGCACCTCCTCGGGCTTGGGTGTGATCGCCAGAGCGTCGAGGTCGACCGAGTCGATCGGTGCGTCGTGCTGCAGGATCATCAGTTCGAGGTTCTTGCGGGCCCGCGCTTCGTGCTCGACCAGGTTGGAGCGCAGCTTCGGCGTCTGCTCGTCGACGTGTTCGAAGATCCCGTCGAGCCCGCCGTACTTGTTGATGAGCTTGGCCGCCGTCTTCTCCCCCACGCCGGGCACCCCGGGCAGGTTGTCGGAGTTGTCGCCGCGCAGTGCGGCGTACTGCGGGTACAGCGCGGGTGTGACCCCGGTCCGCTCCTCGATCCCGGCCTCGTCGTACAGCGCGTAGTCGCTGACGCCGCGCTTGTTGTAGAGCACCCGGACGTCGGGGTCGCGGACGAGTTGGTAGCTGTCGCGATCACCGGTGACGATCAGCACACGGTCGCCGCGTTCGACGAGCTTGGTGGACAACGTCGCGATCAGGTCGTCGGCCTCCCACCCGGCCGCCTCGATCTGCTGGATGCCGAGCGCGTCGAGCACCTCCCGCACCAGGCCCATCTGCTGGCGGAGGATGTCGGGCGCCGCCTCGCGCTGCGCCTTGTACTCCGGCTCCGCGGTGTGCCGGAAGGTCGGTTCGGGCCGGTCGAAGGCCACGATCATGCCGTCGCACTCCTGGTCCTTGATCACGTTGATCAGCATCGACGTGAACCCGAACACCGCGTTGGTGACCTGCCCGCTGGCGGTCGCCATGTCGGCCGGCAGGGCGAAGAACGCCCGATACGTCAGTGAGTTGCCGTCGACGAGCAGATAGGTGGACACGCCCGCCACGTTACGCGCTGCGCCCGACGACACACCGTAACGTTCGGTGTCCGACCCCGATCGTTCCGCTACGGGCGGAGGGTGCCGTCGAGGATGCGTTGGGCGACGTCGCGCATCTTGGTGCGTTCGCTCATCGCCGTGCGCTGGATGAACGAGAACGCGTCGCCCTCCTTCATGTCGCACTCGTCGATCAGCAAACCCTTCGCCCGGTCGATCGTCTTGCGGGCCTCGAGCTGTTCGCCGAGCGCGTCGATCTCGCCGGTCAAATTGCGGAGCTCGCGGAATCGACCGATCGCCACCTCGATCGCCGGTACGAGATCGCTCTTCTGGAACGGCTTCACGAGATAGGCGAGCGCCCCGGCGTCGCGGGCCTGCTCGATCACCTCGCGCTGGCTGAACGCGGTGAGGATCAGCACCCCGCACAACTTCTCGTCGGTGATGATGCCGGCGGCCTCGAGGCCGTCCATGCCGGGCATCTTGACGTCGAGCACCGCGAGGTCGGGTTGGAGCGTGCGAACCAACTCGACGGCCTCGTCCCCGCGGCCGGTCTCACCGACGACGTCGTACCCCTCTTCCTCCAGGGTTTCGCGCAGGTCCATCCGGATGATGGCTTCGTCTTCGGCGATCACGACTCTCAGCGACACTGCGGTTCCTTTCCCGAGCCTCGAGGGGCTCCTTCGCCCATTCC
>CAXBAZ010000913.1:0-1905 GCA_963973395.1 uncultured Acidimicrobiaceae bacterium | reverse complement strand
GGATTCGGGGGTCCACGGGTTGCCGCGCCAGTCGGTGGCGTGGGCCGGCGGGGTGTCGGTCATCTCCTCCCACCAGACGTCGCCGTCGTCGGTGAGAGCGGTGTTCGTGTAGATGCAGTTGGCGTGGAGGGTCTCCATCGCGTTGTGGTTGGTCTCGTGCGACGTGCCGGGCGCCACGCCGAAGAAGCCTGCCTCCGGATTGATCGCGTAGAGCCGGCCGTCGTCCCCGAACTTCATCCAGCAGATGTCGTCGCCGATCGTCTCGGCGGTCCAGCCGGGGATCGTCGGCACGAGCATCGCCAGGTTGGTCTTGCCGCACGCCGACGGGAACGCGGCGGCGATGTACTTCGACTCGCCCTCGGGGTTGGTCAACTTGAGGATCAGCATGTGCTCGGCGAGCCAGCCGTCGTCGCGGGCCATCACCGACGCGATGCGGAGTGCGAAGCACTTCTTGCCGAGCAGTGCGTTGCCGCCGTACCCGGACCCGTACGACATGATCTCGCGGCTCTCGGGGAAGTGCACGATGTACTTGTTCTCGGCGTCGCACGGCCACGGGACGTCGGCCTCGCCCTCGGCGAGGGGAGCACCGACGGAGTGGACGCAGCGCACCCATTCGCCGTCGCCGAGCACGTCGAGTGCACCCTGGCCCATCCGGGTCATGATCCGCATGTTGGTCGCGACGTACGCGGAGTCGGTCAGCTGGACGCCGATGTGGGCGATCGGTGAACCGAGCGGGCCCATCGAGAACGGCACGACGTACATCGTGCGGCCCTGCATGGCGCCTGCGAAGAGGCGGTTCAGCTCGGCGCGCATCTCGTCGGGGTCGCGCCAGTTGTTGTTGGGTCCGGCCTCGTCCTCCGTGGCCGAGCAGATGAACGTGCGGCCCTCGACGCGCGCGACGTCACCCGGATCGGAGTGGGCCCAGTAGCTGTTCGGACGCTTGGCCTCGTCGAGCTTGGTGAAGGTGCCCGACTCGACGAGCTCGGCGGCGAACCGGTCGTACTCCTCGGCGCTGCCGTCGCACCAGTGGATCGAGTCGGGTCGGAGCACATCGGCCCACTCGTCGACCCACTGCTGCAAACGCTGATTCGTCGTCGTACCGGCCATCTCGGGTCCTCCTCGTCGGTTGACTCTTACCCCAGTGTGACAAATGCAACCCATCCAGACACACCTCGGATGGGCCCACCACACAAGAGTTTGTGCAGATGTGAACATCTGAAAATCAGATGGACGGCGGGTGAACTGTCTGTGAAAGCGCTTGCAGGCCCCCGCCACGGAGGGCCGGCGAGCGGTGGACGAGAGGGGTGGACGAGGGAGTCGGACGAGGGGTCGTGGGCGCGGCCGCGTCAGTGGGTGCCGGGCGTGCCCATGTCGATCTCGGAGCCGAGACGCAGGTGGGTGGCCATCCCGGCGTCGTCGAGATCGAACACGACGCGCTGACCCTGGCGAACCATCCGGAAGATGGAACCCTCGAGGGCGTCGGCGGCGAGGTCGTAGTCGGCGAGATCGGTGTCGCACATGACGACCCCGAGACCCGAGACCGGGTCGAACGCCTTGACCACGCCCTGCATCAGCCGGCCTTGACGATCTTGCCGGCCTTGATGCAGCTGGTGCACACGTTCACGCGCTTGGTCGAACCCTTGACCAGCGCACGGACACGCTGGATGTTCGGGTTCCAACGACGCTTCGTACGCCGGTGCGAGTGCGACACCGACATGCCCCACGAGGGGCCCTTGCCACACACTTCACAAACCGATGCCATCTGAATCTCCTGAACGACGATCGTGGACGTAGCCCGTCCACACAGCCATCGAAGGCTAACAGCGAAACACCCCGCCCCAACCGGCCCCATTGCGAGTTGTGCCTGGAGCGTGAGCCGATAGGCGAACTGCGACCAATCGTCAC
>CAXBAZ010000912.1:0-1909 GCA_963973395.1 uncultured Acidimicrobiaceae bacterium | reverse complement strand
GCCGATGGCCAGGCGAACGACAGGTCGGAGCCGATCGACTTCGAGTCCATCACCACGTACGCGCCGCCGTACGCCTTGCGCGTGATCACCGAGATGCGCGGCACGGTGGCCTCGCAGTAGGCGTAGAGCAGCTTGGCGCCGTGGCGGATGATGCCGCCGTACTCCTGGTCGACGCCCGGCAGGAACCCCGGCACGTCGATGAACGTCACGATCGGGATGTTGAACGCGTCACAGGTGCGCACGAATCGCGCCGCCTTCTCCGCCGACTCGATGTCGAGGACGCCGGCGAGAATCATCGGCTGGTTGCCGACGATCCCGACCGGCTGACCGTCGACCCGGGCGAATCCGCACAGGATCGACTTCGCCCAGTGCGGGAAGTACTCGAAGAAGTCGCCGTCGTCGACCGTCGCCTGGATGACTGCGTGCATGTCGTACGGCAGGTTGGCGCTCTCGGGGAGGATCTCGTTGAGCTCGGGACACAGCCGATCCGGATCGTCGGTGCTCTCCTCGATCGGCGGCTGCTCGAGATTGTTCGCGGGCAGGAACGACAGGAGGTAGCGGACGTCGTCGAGGCAGGCCCGCTCGTCGTCCGCGACGAAGGTGGCCACACCGGACTTCGACGCGTGCGACATCGCACCGCCCAGCTCTTCGAGGGTCACCTCCTCGCCCGTGACCGTCTTCACCACGTCGGGCCCGGTGATGAACATGTGCGACGACTCGCGGACCATGAAGATGAAGTCGGTCATCGCCGGCGAGTACACCGCACCACCGGCGCACGGTCCGAGGATCACCGAGATCTGCGGGATCACGCCCGAGGCCTGCACGTTGCGGCGGAAGATCCCACCGTAGCTCGCGAGGCTGACGACACCTTCCTGGATGCGGGCACCGGCGCCGTCGTTGAGGCCGATCAGCGGTGCGCCGGTCTTGAGCGAGAGATCCATCAACTTGTGGATCTTCTCCGCGAAGACCTCGCCGAGCGCGCCGCCGAACACGGTGAAGTCCTGCGAGAACACGAACACCTTGCGACCGTCGACCCTGCCCCAGCCGGTGATGACACCGTCGGTGTAGGGCCGCTCGCCGAGACCTGCGTCGTGGGCACGGTGGCGGGCGAGCATGTCGAGCTCGTGGAAGCTGCCCTCGTCGAGGAAGTAGTGGATCCGCTCCCGAGCGAGCATCTTGCCCTTGGCGTGCTGCCGCTCGATCGAGCGCTCGGAACCGGCCGCGAGTGCCGCCTCGCGACGCTTCTCGAGGTCGTCGATCTTGTCCTGCATCGAACTCACGGCTTAGAACGTAGTGGGCGCGCGTCGCCACGAAGGCTTCGACACGACGCCCGGTGCAAGCGTCCGACGCCGGTCAGCCCGCCAACTCCCCGACGGCGTCGACGATCTCGTCGACGCTCACGAGCACGAGGTTCGCGGCATCGCCGAGCGGGATGAACGAATCGGCCGCCGCCACCCGCCGCACCGGCCCGCGGAAACCACCCTCGACGAGCCCGGCCAGCACACCCTCGCCCACCCCACCGCTCGCGCGGGTCTCGTCGACCACGAGCACCCGGCCGACCTGCCGGGCGTGTTCGAGCACCTCGTCGATCGGCATCGGCGCGAGCCATCGCAGATCGAACACGCGGCACGACACACCCCGCTGCGCGAGTCGACGTGCGGCCCGCAGCGACATCGCGAGCCCGTTGGCCCACGTGACGATGAGCACGTCGTCGCCCTCGCGGACCAGACGCCCGGCACCGATCGGCACGTGCTCGTCGGCCCAGCGATCGGGTGCCGCGTAGTCGGACACCCACACGCCGTCGCCGTCCTCGTGCAGGTCGCGCTGATGGTAGAGGGCGATCGGCTCGAGGTACACCGACACCGTCCCGTCGGCGAAATCCTCGACCTGCTGCAACACAGGATCGGGC
>CAXBAZ010000911.1:0-1915 GCA_963973395.1 uncultured Acidimicrobiaceae bacterium | reverse complement strand
CACCGACGACGTGGCGGACGACGAGGTGCTCGACGCGATCCGCTCGCTCGGTGTCGACGTGACCGTCGTCTCCTCACCGAAGGGTGCCCCACGATGAGAATCGCCGTGATCGGGGCAGGCCCGGCGGGTCTGACCGCCGCCTATCGCTTGATCCAGCGAGGACACGATGTCGAGATCGTCGAGCGTGAGGCGGTCGCGGGTGGACGCACCCACACCGAGCACCACGGTCCGGATCACTGGGTCGACACCGGCGCCGGATGGCTCGCCAGCTTCTATCCCGACACGCTCGCCCTCCTCGACGAGCTCGGACAGCGGCACCTCCTGTCCGAGCTGCGACTTCGCGGTGGCGGCGACCTCCTGCTCGACGGTGAACTGCATCCGACACCGAACTCGGTCGGACGGATCCTCCGCACGGAACTGCTGAGCACGGCCGACAAGGTGCGCTTCATCACGTTCATGACGAAGCTGTTCGCGACCCAGGCCGCCGACCTCCGGATCGATCTCGAGCACGACGGCGTGGACGCCCACCACGCCCTCGCGGGAGCGGGAACCGCAGCGCGCGAGCGAATCGTCCGCCCGAACTTCGAGGGGCCGTTCTTCGCCCGATTGGAGCAGATGTCCGGTGCGCTCGTCCGCTCGTGGCTGCGAGCCCTGTCGGTCGGCCACTTCTATCACGTCGACGGCGGCATGGACGCGCCGTGGCGCCACCTCGCTGATCTCGTCGGCGTCCGCCCAGGAGTCGCCGTCGAGCGCATCGAACGAGTGGGCGACGGCGTCATGGTCCACACCCACGACGGGTCGCAGCGCTACGACGCCGCGGTCGTCGCAACGCCGGCGCCGGTCGCCGCGGAGATCGTCGCCGCGGAGGATCAGCCCGACGTGCTCGGCGACGTCCGGTACGTCCCACACGTGCGGCTCTACGCAGCCCGTCAAGGTGCCGGACCATCGCGCAGCGGGATCCACATGTTCCCGAACGACCTGGTCGCGACCGTCGAGTTCGGCTCCGGTCGATTCGGCGCCTGGGGTCGGGTACCCGATGATTGGGCGTGGGGTCTCGTGTGCGCTCCGGCGTCGTCGAGCGCCCCGCTCCTCGACCTGCCCGTCGAGGAGGTACAGCAGCGCATGTGGTCGGCGGCCCGCCGGATCGAACCGCGGTTGTTCGAACTCGATCGAGCCGACGTCGTCCAACTCGTCCGGTGGCAGCACGCGGTCCCGGACGTCGGTCCGGGGTATCACGGTCGCCTGCAACGCTGGTCCCAACGGCCGCCGATCGTCTTCGCCGGTGATTGGCTCGTGCAGCCCTGTGTCGAGGGTGCCGTCCGCTCCGGCAACGCCGCCGCCACGACGATCGGAGATGCGTCGTGAACAGCGCACGGCCCGGCGACCGCTGGCTCGAGATGGATCTGACCTGTTTCGATCCGGCGCGCCCCTTCGCCGAACAGCTCGACGAGGTGTTCGAGCTCCTCTCGCCGCTCCTGCAGAACGTCGCCGGACGCAGAGGGATGTTCTTCAATCTCGGATGGTTGATCGACCTCGTCACCGAGTGGACCGGCGACCTCGACCAGCACATCCCCACCCGCAGTCGCCGGACTGCCGGCTGGGCCGCGGTCAGCTATCGACGGCTCGCCGAGTTCGTCGATGCGTTCCACGACGCCGGTCACCGCCACGGCCTGGGCGAGGTGGGATGCGGCATCCTGTTCGTCGATTGGGCGCACGTCGTGTGGCCGCCCGAGCTCAAGATCTACGACTTCGAGAGCGACTGGTACGACCGACACCCCGAGCTGTACGAAGCCCCGAAGTCGTTCATCGGCATGCCCGACATGCACCCGATCAACCGCCTCACCGCCGACGACTATCCGTATGCGACCGCTCCCGGAGGGATCGCCGACGGCACCACGTTCGCCGACCTGTTGGG
>CAXBAZ010000910.1:0-1916 GCA_963973395.1 uncultured Acidimicrobiaceae bacterium | reverse complement strand
CGTTCGGCAGCACACCGCCGGCGCCGTGGAACCACACCACCGGCGAGCCGATCGTCCCCCGGACGTGCACGGTCGCCTCGATCCCTCGCCGAGTGACGACCTCGTGCTGCGTGATCGTGCTCACAGCGCCCCCTCCACGTCGGACACCGGATCGGACGGCCGACGTGCGTCGACCGGACGCCGGGCGGCATCGACACTCGCGGCGTCGTTCGTCCGACGCTCGGCCATCGGTGAGCACCACCACGGCGACGGGTCGTGATCGGACCAGAGGTTCCTCAGTCGCGGCATCACCTTCTCGGCGAACAGCTGCGACGAGTTGCGAACCTTCCAGTCGGGCATGTTGCCGGTGTGCATCAGGCAGAACACCGTGCCGACCCGTAGATCGGCGGCGAGCGTCTCCATCTGCTCGGCCACGGTGTCGGGGCTGCCGGCGATCACGGCGCCCGACTCGACCAGGTCCTTCCAGGTGAGCTTCTGGAACAGCTCCATCGACTCCTTCCGGAGCTGGCTGAGCTTGCCGGCCTTCAGCGTCTTCAGCGTCCGGTAGCCGGGCGGGTCGGCGAAGCCGGGGTACACGTGCAGACAGTTGTTGAAGAAGTACAGGATGTGCTCGGCGTACAGCCGTTCGGCCTCCTCGTCGGTGTCGGCAACCGCGATGATCTGGGCGAAGCTCGCCCGGTACGGGTTGTCGTCGCGATCGCCGCGTTCATCGCGCCGCTGCCAGAAACCGTCGAGCAACGACTTCCCCGCCTTGTACCCGCTGAACGAGAGGTACGAGTAGTTGTAGTCGTGGTCGAGGCAGAAGTCCCAGGTCTCGATCGAACCGCCACCCGGGATGTACACCGGCGGGTGCGGTTGCTGCACGGGCCGCGGCCAGATGTTGACGTGGCGCAACTGCGTGTACCGGCCATCGAAAGCGAACGGCTCGGGCTCGGTCCACGCCCGCACGATCAGTTCGTGCGACTCGACGTACTTGTCGCGGGTCAGCGCCGGGATCTGTCCCAGACAGAAGTTGGTGTCCATCGGCGTGCCGACCGGGAACCCCGCGATCAGACGACCGCCCGAGATGCAGTCGAGCATCGCGAACTCCTCGGCCACGCGCGTCGGCGGGTTGTACCCCACGATCGAGTTGCCGATCACACAGATCGCAGCGTCGCTCGTACGCCGGGAGAGCGCGGCGGCGATCAGGTTCGGGCTCGGCATCAGCCCGTAGCCGTTCTGGTGGTGCTCGTTGCAGCCGATGCCGTCGTAGCCCAGTTCGTCGGCGAACTCGAGTTGGTCGAGGTAGGTGTTGTACACCTCGTGCGCCCGCTCGGGATCGAACAGCGAGCTCGGGATGTCGACCCACACCGACCGGTGGTCCTGTCGGAAGTTCTGCGGCAGGTCCGGCCACGGTTGCAGGTTGAACCAGACGAACTTCATACACGACCCCCTCGACGACGTTCGCCCCAACCTAGGAAACGTGCGCTCGCCGCACCGGATCGGGCGACATCGACGGCCGATCGGCCGCGGTTTCCCGGAGATGTTCATGGTCGGCCGCCGATCGGCCGATGAACAGGTACATGACCACGACAGCCGCATGATCGCCCACATGAATCGGCAGGCACTGAGAGCCGCTGCGGTCGCAGTGGCCACACTCTCACTGGTGTCGACGTTCGAGCGCGCCTCGACTCGGCCCGCCGCCGCCGCCGCCGAGGTCGGCGCGACGACCGCGCCGGCACGCGGCGACGGGTTGAGTCCCCGGCTCGCGGCGGTCGCCGACCTGCCGCCCGCTGCACGGACCGCGCGCGGCCTGGCCGCGGCCGCCGGGCTCCCTCACGACGACGCCGGGTCGCTCCGACGCGACGAGCGCGGCCGCGTGGTCGTCGACGTCGCACTGACCGAGTCGGGCGCGGCCGCGATCGCGTCACTGACCA
>CAXBAZ010000909.1:0-1916 GCA_963973395.1 uncultured Acidimicrobiaceae bacterium | reverse complement strand
CCGCCGGTACGACTCGCGTGCCTCGTCCATCCGCCCGAGGCACGCCAGCGCCCGGGCCCGCGCCTCGGCGGCGTACCCGCGGTCGAAGTCCGCGGCGGCCGAACCCGCCCGCTCTAGGAACCCGTCGACGCGGCCTGCGTGGTGGAGTGCCACATCGCCGTGGCCGAGCACCACGTGCGCCCGCGAGACCAACCATGATGCCCGCGCCATGTTCACCGCTGTGCTGCCGGTCGCGCGCCGCCAGTGGTACGCGGCCGCATAGGCCCGCTGCAGGAGCTCGTCGGTGTCGTCGCCACCATGGTCGCCGCCGTCGAGCAGTTCCCAGACCGAGTTGTTGGCGGTCACGGCCTGGGCCCGATGCCAGTTGCCCTCGATCTCCTCGGCGCCCGTCGCATCAGCGTCGTCGGCGACGGCAGGTAGGGCCTCGCCGGTCTCGAGCAACGACTTCAAGCTGTCGACGACCGCGACCCAGCCGAGCTTCACGTGCGCCCATGTCGTGGGGCTCAGGGCGAGGTCGGCGTGCCGGAGCGTCACGCGGGTGACCGTCCCCTCGTCGTTCGCGGGTGTCAATGTCCACTCCACCCTCCCGGGCGGTTCGGCGGCCATTTCGGCGTCGTAGTTCACGTGCCACGTGACGACGAGTCGGTGTGGCGGTTCGAACGTCTCGACGACGCCGTCAACCGCCAGCACGTCGCCGTCGACGACCACGTTGCGGAACGGGGCCCCCGGCTCGAACGTCGACTCGAACCGGGTGCCGTGGAAGTAGCGCACGGTGTCGTCCGGATCGGTGAGCGCCTGCCACACGCGCTCGCGTGGGGCCCGGATGAAGATCTCGTAGACATGAGCGGTCGCGGCCATCGTCATGCTCCTTCGGCCCGGTCGCGCAGGGCCAGCAGCCCGACGACCAGAGGTTCTCGGTACGGCGCGATCCACCGATCGTGGATCTCGCGGATGGGAATCGGATTCAGGTAGTGGTGCTTGGAGCGCCCCGAACGCTCGACCACCACGAGGTGGGCGTCTTCCAACACACGCAGGTGCTTCATGACGCCGAAGCGCGTCATGCTCGGGAGGACCTCGCACAACTCGCCCAGCGACTGACCGTCACGGTCGCGCAGGGCGTCGAGCAGGGCCCGTCGCCCATCGTCCGCGAGCGCCTTGAACACGCTGTCCATCGACCTCGAGAATATGTGACTTTTCGGTCACCTGTCAACACGCCCGAACCGATCCGATACCCGAGTGACTCAGTCGGGTATCGAACGGTTACGATGAACGGCGCGCCGAGCGCATCAACCCGCACATCACGATCGACAAGGACGTACGACATGGCCATCCGACTGGGCGACACCGCACCCGACTTCACCGCCGACACCACACAGGGCGAGATCAGCTTCCACGACTGGCTCGGCGATTCGTGGGGTGTGCTGTTCAGCCATCCCAAGGATTTCACCCCCGTGTGCACGACCGAACTCGGGTACGTCGCGAAGATCAAGCCCGAATTCGACAAGCGCAACGTCAAGGTGATCGGCCTGTCGGTCGACCCGGTCGAATCGCACGAGCGGTGGGAGGGCGACATCGAAGAGACCCAGGGCACGGCCGTGAACTTCCCGATGATCGGCGACCCCGAGCGCACCGTCGCCGACCTCTACGACATGATCCACCCGAATGCCAACGACACCCTGACCGTCCGTTCGGTGTTCGTGATCGGCCCGGACAAGAAGGTCAAGCTCACGCTCACCTACCCGGCCTCGACGGGACGCAACTTCGACGAGATCCTGCGCGTGATCGACTCGTTGCAGCTCACGGCGTACAAGAAGGTCGCCACGCCGGCCAACTGGCGCGACGGTGACGACGTCATCATCGTGCCGGCGCTCTCCGACGAGGAGGCCAAGGAACTCTTCCCCGACGGCTGGGACGAG
>CAXBAZ010000908.1:0-1918 GCA_963973395.1 uncultured Acidimicrobiaceae bacterium | reverse complement strand
GTCCTCTGTGTCACCGATTTGGCTGTCGACAGCCAAATCGGTGACACAGAGGACTACGCCGGGGCGCGTCTCGTAGGCTGATCGGCCGGTATGAGCGCCACGACAGACACCCCCGACACGAGCATCAGCGAGACGCCTCCGTTCCGGTACTCCGCAGGTCTCGCCCAGCAGATCGAACGACGCTGGCAAGAGTGGTGGGACACGAACGGCACGTTCGAGACCCCGAACCCGACCGGCCCGCTGGGCGACCCCGAATTGGCGGCCGACCGCGGCGAGAAGCTGTTCGTCCTCGACATGTTCCCGTATCCCTCCGGCAGCGGTCTCCACGTCGGACACCCGCTCGGGTTCATCGGCACCGACGTCTACGCCCGCTTCAAGCGCATGACCGGGCACAACGTGCTGCACACCATGGGGTTCGACGCGTTCGGCCTGCCGGCCGAGCAGTACGCGGTCGAGACCGGCCAGCACCCGCGCATCACGACCGAGCAGAACGTCGCCACGTATCGCCGCCAGCTCCGGCGGCTCGGTCTGGCGCACGATCCCCGCCGCAGCATCTCCACGACCGACCCGCAGTACTACCGCTGGACGCAGTGGATCTTCAGCCAGATCTTCGACGCCTGGTACGACCACGAGCAGGATCGCGCCCGACCGATCGACGAACTCGTCGCCGAGTACGAGTCCGGCGCCAGGCCCACACCGGGCGGCGTGGCGTGGGCCGACCTGTCCCCCGACGAGCGTCGCACGATCGTCGACGGCCGCCGGCTGGCGTACGTCAGCGAAGCACCGGTCAACTGGTGTCCCGGCCTCGGCACCGTCGTCGCCAACGAAGAGGTCACGGCCGACGGCCGATCCGACCGCGGCAACTTCCCGGTGTTCAAGCGCAACATGCGCCAGTGGATGATGCGGATCACCACCTACGCCGACCGGCTGGTCGACGATCTGGAACTGCTCGACTGGACCGACGCGATCAAGACGATGCAGCGCAACTGGATCGGTCGCAGCCACGGCGCCAACGTGCACTTCGCGAGCGCCGCCGGCGACATCACGGTCTTCACGACCCGGCCCGACACGCTGTTCGGCGCCACGTTCATGGTGCTCGCACCCGAACACCCCTTCGTCGACACGCTGACCGCTCCCGAGCACGCCGATGCCGTCGCCGAGTACCGGCGGCGCGCGGCGGCGAAGAACGAGATCGACCGGACCGACGACACACGCGAGAAGACCGGTGTGTTCACCGGCGCCCATGCCACGAACCCGGTCAACGGTGAACCGATCCAGGTCTGGATCGCCGACTACGTGCTGGCGGGCTACGGCACGGGCGCCATCATGGCCGTCCGACGGCATCGCCGCGGTCAACGCCTGGCTCGAGACCAACGGGTCCGGCGAGGCCACGATCACCTACAAGCTGCGCGACTGGCTGTTCAGTCGCCAGCGCTACTGGGGCGAGCCGTTCCCGATCGTCTACGACTCCGACGGCAATCCGCACGCGCTGCCCGACGACATGTTGCCCGTCGAGCTCCCCGAGACCGACAGCTTCTCGCCGCGCACGTTCGCCGCCGACGACGAGTTCTCCGATCCCGAGAGCCCGCTCGACCGTCTCGGCGACTGGGTGGAGGTCACGCTCGACCTCGGTGACGGACCGCAGGTCTACCGGCGCGACACCAACGTGATGCCGCAGTGGGCGGGTTCGTGCTGGTACCAGCTCCGGTACTGCGACCCGACCAACGAGCAGGCCTTCATCGACCCGGCCGTCGAGGAGTACTGGGTCGGCCCGCGCACCGACCGGCGGGCCGACCACCCAGGAGGCGTCGACCTGTACGTGGGCGGCGTCGAGCATGCCGTGCTGCACCTGCTGTACGCCCGCTTCTGGCACAAGGTGCTGTACGACCTCGGCCACGTGTCGTCGAAAGAGCCGTAC
>CAXBAZ010000907.1:0-1922 GCA_963973395.1 uncultured Acidimicrobiaceae bacterium | reverse complement strand
ATCCGCAGTAGTCACACATGATCGTCGCTCCTTGTCGCGGTCAGCAATCTGCCGGCGCGGATTGCGATGTCGGTGAGCCAGATCGCCAACGCGACGGCGAGGGTTGGGCCGTGGCCGACGAGTGCGGCGAGTGCGGCGACGTTGCCGGCGGCGGGTGATACCCACGATCGAGTGATGGCGAACCCGGCCGTGAGGTGCCGGTGCCCACCACCGCGCAGCACCGGGCCGAGGTAGGCGAGCGAGGCGACGAGGATCTGCGCGAACGCGCCGATCACGAGGGCTTGCAGGATCGCCCCGTCGTCGGTCCCGCGGAGGGTGGCGACAGCCAGTGCGACGGTCATCGCGACCCACCAGACGAGCCCTGCCACCAGCTGCACCAGACGGGGACCCGCCCACCGCATCCGGCTGTGTGCGTAGATCGGCAGCAGCCTCGCGATCGCGAGCAGTCCCAGCACATAGGTGATGAGTCCGCCGGCGGCGACGCCGGGTCGCTCGATGAGATGACCGATCGCGGCGACGACAACGGCGACAGCCAGCGCAGCGAACGTCACGCGCATCGCGGTCGGAGTGGCGCGGGGCGACATCTTGCTGCGCACCTGCGTGGCGGCGAAGAAGGGCAAGGTGCCGGCGATGACGAGACCGATGAGACCGAACACGTTGAGGACCAGGTGGACGTCGCGGAGCTCGACGGCGCTGTCCACCGCTCGGCCCGCGCCGAGCAGGATCCCGATCGACATCCCGGCGGCACCGGCGACGGTGGCGGCCACGTACGCCTCGATCGCCGGCACGAACCGAGGCGTGACCGCCTGGCGCCGGATCCGGATCAGCATCGACGCCAGCCCCAACATCGCCACGACCACACTCGCCCCACCGGCGACGAACATCCAGGTCTGCTCGGTCTCGCGGCCCACGACCAGCGCGATCGCGCCCGCGGCGAGTACCCACCGCTGGGCGGAGGCCAGAACGGGCGGGCTCGCGGGGGCAGCGGACCATGTGACGGCGAGCATCTGGGTGACGGCGGAGATCGCGCTGAGCAGCCCACCGACGACGAACAGATGAAGTGGCAGCCACCAGCCGGCGCCGACGTGCATGATGCCGGCGACGACGGCGGTCACCGCGAGGGCGGCCGCGATCGTCAGACCACTCCGGGTCTGGGTGTGCACCTCCACCACACGACCTGGCGCACCACGTGCCGAGGCCGCGCGGCTGTTCAGCGGTTCGGAGGGGAGCGGCGTGGGTCTCGTCATCACCATGCTCGTCAGAGCGAGACGGCCGGGTCGTTCGAGACAGCGCGTCCGAGCAGCTGGTGACTGTGGACGCGGGCCACGTTGTCGGCGAGATCACGGGCACGTCGTGCGTTGGGGCCGATCCAACCGAGCTCGAGCGTCTCGTGGAACAGGCCCAACCAGCGCTCGAAGTGTTCCGGCGTGAAGGCGTGCTGCGCGTGGACGAGTGCGTGGGCCCGGAACGGGTTGCCCTGATAGCCCGGCAGTCCGAGCAGCGCCCGGCACCAGAACGCGGTCAGCTTGGGCAGGTGCTCGGACCAGTCGACCCGTGCCACGTCGTTGAACATCGGACCCAGCAGCTCGTCCTGGGTGATGTCGGCATAGAACCGACGCACCATCTCCGCGATCTCCTCGGGTGTGTCCAAATCACGGCTCGGCACCGGTCGCGGGTTGTCTCGCATCGTCGTTGCTCCAAACGTCACTCTCGAATACTTCTAGCATACACTGTGATAAAATCGAACACGCCGGGAAGGAGAATTTGATGTCCAACATGGTCGACGAACTCGTCGAGCGGGAGTACGCCTTCGGGTTCCACAGCGATCTCGACACCGATCTGGCTCCGAAAGGACTCGACGAGAATGTCGTTCGGTTGATCTCGGCGAAGAAGAACGAACCGGACTGGCTGCTCGAGTGGCG
>CAXBAZ010000906.1:0-1929 GCA_963973395.1 uncultured Acidimicrobiaceae bacterium | reverse complement strand
CCGCCGGCGACCGGCCGCGCCGATGGCGATCACTCGGGTGAGCCTGCGGCGCACGTGGGCACCGACGCGGGTACGCCCGTCTCGTGCAGCATCGTGGTGGGCGCGCGGGCGAGCGGCACGGAGACCGTGCGGGCGATCGTCGAGCACCTCGCACCAGCGACCGTGCTCCCGCGCACATGGCAACCGTCGCACGCCGCGATCGCCGCCCTCGGACCGGGCGCCTGGGTCCACGTCACCGACGCACTCCCCGACGGAACCGTCGACGCGCTCGCGGTCAGGATCGTCCACGTCGTCCGTCACCCCTTCGCCGTCGTCGACGCGCTCGTCGCCGACCACGGGTCCGATCAACGCGAGGCGGAGGACGAGTGGGTCGCGACGACCGATCGGTTGCTCGACCTCGGTGAGCAGCTCGAACCCGACCGTGTCCTGGTCCTCAGGTTCGAAGACCTTCTCACCGATCCCGTACCGACCGTCGCGACGCTGACCAGCTTCCTCGGCGTCGCCGCGAACGGCGATCTGCACGAGCTCGATGCCCTGCTCGAGCCTGACGAAGGCACGCGGTGGATGTCGGCGGAGCTGGCGCAGCGCCCCGGCCGCGGCATTCGTCGGCTCGCCGAGGACCTCGGGTACGACGCGACGTGGCCCGTGACGCTCGGAGGGCACCCGGCGCAGGACGATGCGCCGGTCACGGACACGGCGACGACGGCCAGCGTCCCTGGGGTCCAGACATCGATCCCGAGCGTGTCGCGCATGCAACGCCTTCCGACGTCACCGGCGCAGGAACGCCTGCTCTTCCTCGACTCGTTCCAGCCGGGCCTGGCGTTGCACAACCTCCCACTCGCCATGTCCGTGACCGGGCCGTTCGACCTGGCCGCGTGGGAGTCTGCACTCACCGAGCTCGTTCGTCGCCACGAGAGCCTGCGTACCGACTACGACCTCGTCGACGGAGGCTACGTGCAGCTCGTCGAGCCGCCCAGCCCTCTCCCCGTGCGCTACGACGACCTCACCACCGTGTCGGTCGACCAGCGCGACGCCGTGATCGCACAGGCGGTGGCGGCGGAAGCGGCCACGCCGTTCGATCTCCGTCACGGTCCGAAGCTCCGTGCGGCAGTGCTGCGCGTCGCGAACGATCGGCATGTGCTCGTGATCACGATGCACCACATTGCGTCCGACGGCTGGTCGGTGATCCGGGCCATGGCCGAGCTCATCGAGCTGTACCGCGCCTCGGTGACGGGCACCGCCCCGGATCTCCCGCAGCTGACGATCCAGTACGCCGACTACGCGACGTGGCAGCGGGAGCAGCTGCAGAGCCCGCAGCTGCTCTCCCAGCTCGACTACTGGGTCGGTCAGCTCCGGGGTGAGCTTCCCGTGCTCGACCTGCCGACCGATCGGCCCCGACCGAACCCGCGCTCCTACCGCGCCGACATGCTCCACTTCGAGCTGCCCGCCGATCTCGTCGACGCCGTCCGTGCGTACGGGCGGACGACGGGATCGACGCCGTTCATGGTTCTGCTCGCGTCGTACGCCGCGGCGCTGTGCCGACACTCAGGTCAGGACGACGTCATCATCGGCACGGCGTCCGCCAACCGGCAACGGCCGGAGCTGATCGATCTGATCGGCCTGTTCGTCAACACCCTGGCCCTGCGGGTGCCAGTCGATCAGCACGCGTCGTTCGCCGACCTCGTCACGGCCGTGCGGCGGCTCGCGCTCGATGCGAACCGCAACCAGGACGTGCCGTTCGACCGGATCGTCGAGGCGGTCAAGCCCCGGCGTGACGTGACCCGCTCGGCGATCTATCAGACGATGTTCATCCTCCACAACATGCGGCCGTTGCGGGGGGAGCTGCCCGGTCTGTCCGTCGAGCAGATCCCGTCGGGCACCGGTGCCCTCGACGTCGACCTCTCGGTCGAGCTGGTCGACCCCGGCTCG
>CAXBAZ010000905.1:0-1931 GCA_963973395.1 uncultured Acidimicrobiaceae bacterium | reverse complement strand
GCCGAGCGGTGGCCGGCCGACGGACTCCCGCCCAATCCGGGCGCGTGGATCACCACGACCGCCCGCAACCGGGCGATCGACCGGTTGCGCCGCGAATCGTCCCGAACCGACCGCTACCACGCCGCCCACCTGCTCGACGGTGCCGACACCATGGATCTTCGCGAAGCACACGAACTCGGACTCCTCGACGATCTCGCCGACGTGGTCCCCGACGACCAGCTCCGGCTGATCTTCCTGTGCTGCCACCCGGCGCTGTCGGCCGACGCCCGCGTCGCGCTCAGCCTGCGCTTGATCGCCGGCCTCGACGTGGCCGAGATCGCGGCCGCGTTCGCGACACCCGAATCGACGATCGCCAAACGACTCGTGCGCGCCAAGCAGAAGCTCCGTCACAACAGCGCCCCGTATCGGATCCCCTCACCGGCCGATCTGCCCGATCGGATCCAGGTCGTGCTGGCGGTGGTGTACCTCGTGTTCACCGAAGGGCACCGCCCCACCGCTGCGGGCCCGGAACCGGTCCGTTCCGACCTGACCGACACGGCGATCCGGCTCGGACGGCTGCTGGCCGATCTGATGCCCGACGAGCCCGAGGCGATCGGGCTCCTCGCTCTCATGTTGCTGACCGATGCGCGTCGACCGGCACGACTCGACTCCGGCGGTGCGTTCGTGCCGCTGGCCGATCAGGACCGCGACCGATGGGATCGCACACGGATCGTCGAGGGCCACGCGCTGGTACGGGCCTGTCTGCGACGCAACCGGCCGGGGCCGTTCCAGATCCAGGCCGCGATCGCCGCCGTGCACGCCGACGCCGACAGCGCGGCGGAGACCGACTGGGGCCAGATCGTGGCGCTGTACGACCAGCTGCTCAGGTTCCGGCCCGACCCGATCGTCGCCCTCAACCGGGCGGTGGCGATCGGCGAGGTGGCCGGCGGCGCAGCCGGGCTCGATGCGCTCGACCAGCTCGACACGTCGGCGGTCGCCACGTTCCAGCCGTACCACGCCGTGCGCGCCGGTCTGCTGCGACGCGCGGGCCGCCACGGCGAGGCGGTCGCCGCGTTCGATCGTGCGATCGAGCTGTCGGCGAACGCCGCCGAGAGATCGTTCCTCGCACGGGAGCGGTCGGACGCCATCGACGCCGCGGACGACTGATGTCGCCGGTACGCGGCACCGATCAGCCGCCGAGGATCGTGGCGGCGCGGGCGGCCACGAAGTCGGCGACCGCCGTGCCGAGCTCCGGCGTCGCTTCGGGATTGAGGCGATAGGCGGGTCCGTAGAGGGTCGCCACCGCGAGCAACTCGCCGGACGGCGAACGGACCGGCACGGCGAGCCCGTTGACCTCCAGATCGAGTTCCTGGTCGGTCCACGCGAACCCGTCGGCACGGATTCGCCGCAGCCGCGCCCGGATGTCGTCCGGCTCGGTCACGGAGTGATCGGTGGCAGCCGACAACGGTCCGGAGAGATACCGGGCGAGGCGAGCCTCCGACCATTCGGTCATCGCCACCAGCCCGGGCGCCACCAGGTGGAAGTCGAATCGATCACCGACCGGGTCGGGCACCTGCACCGCCGTGTCGATCCGAGCACTGTCGATGTAGAGGAACGCGCTGTCGTCGTCCACCCCGATCGCCGAGTTCTCCTCGAACTCGCGAACGAGATCGGCGGTGAGCGGACGGAGTCGTTCGCGCACGACCGGCAGCGATCCGTCGACCGACGCCGTCAGCGTGGCGAGCGCAGCTCCGGGTACGGCTGCACCGTCGACGGTCCGCTCGACCATCCCGAGGTCGGACAGGATGCCGAGCATGCGTCCCGTCGTCGACCGCGACAGGCCGCTGCGGCGTGCAAGATCACGCACACCCACCGGGCCGTCGGCAGCGACGACGAGCTGCAGCAGGCCGAACGCACGGTGCACGGGCCCGACGGGCCTTGACGACTCACCC
>CAXBAZ010000904.1:0-1942 GCA_963973395.1 uncultured Acidimicrobiaceae bacterium | reverse complement strand
CTGGATCACGTGCGAGATGATCTCGACACCGAGATGCGACAGCAGCTTCTTGGCGAGCGCACCTGCGACGACACGCGCCGCGGTCTCGCGTGCCGACGCCCGCTCGAGCACGTCGCGAGCGTCGGTGAAGCCGTACTTCTGCATGCCCGCCAGGTCGGCGTGCCCGGGCCGCACCTGGGTGAGCGGCTCCTTCGTCGCTCCCGGCGCGGGCGACATCTCGTCGTGCCACTTGTCGCTGCGGAACCACTCGGAGTTCTTGATCTCGATCACCACCGGCGAACCGAGGGTGCGTCCGTGTCGGACGCCACCGATCAGCGTGAGCTCGTCCTGTTCGAACTTCTGGCGGGGCCCGCGTCCGTAGCCGAGTCGGCGACGGGCCATCTCGGCCTGGATCTCCTCGACGGTGATCTCCATGCCCGCCGGCAGCCCCTCGACCACGGTGACCAGTGCCTGGCCATGGGATTCACCGGCGGTCAGGAAGCGAAGCATCCGGGCGAGGCTATCCCGGCCCCCGGTCCGATCGAACGGAGGTTCAGAGCGGCCGTCGACCGGTCGGATCAGCCGGCGGCGGCCAGCGCCCGTTCGGCGGCCGCCCGCATCAGCAGCGGGTCGGGGCGGTGTCCGGTCCAGAGTTGCTGCTGTTCGACCGCCTGGTGCACGAGCATGCCCAGCCCGTCGATGGCCTGGGCGCCGGCAGCCCGTGCGGCGCTCAGCAATGCCGTGTCGAGCGGGTGGTACACGATGTCGGCGACCGCGTGGCCGCTGTGCAGCAGCGTCGGGTCGAGCGGGCACTCGCAGGTTCCCATCCCGACCGACGTGGCGTTGACGACGAGTCGGGCATCGTCGAGGGCGTCGAGGTCGGCGACGTGCGCAACGGGCGACAGCTGGGCCGCCTGCTCGGCTGCGCTCACCGTGCGGTTGACGATCGCGATGTCGGATGCGCCCGCCCGCGCCAGGGCGTCGACGATCGAACGTGCGGCGGCGCCGGCGCCGAGCACCACGACCCGGGCGCCGGCGACCGGGATCCCCGACGCCTCGACCCACGCGACCAGGCCGGCTCCGTCGGTGCTGGCACCGAACGTCGAGCCGTCGTCGCGGAGGACGACCGTGTTGACCGAGTTCAGCGCGCGCGCCGCCGGGTCGACCTCGTCGACCGTGGCCGCCGCAGCCTCCTTGTGCGGCGTCGTGACCGCGTACCCGCCGATGTCGAGCACCCGCATGGCGGCCAGCGCGGCCGACACCCCACCCGGCGCCAATTCGAACCGGGTGAACCGCCAGTCGAGTCCACTCGCCGCGAACACCGCGTTGTGCATCGCCGGGGAGAGCGAGTGCCGGACCGGCGAACCGATCACGGCGGCGAGACGGGTCATCAGGGGACGAGACCGAGTTCGGCGGCGCGGTTCACGTTCTCCTGGTGCTGTTCGCCGGTCACGGCGAACGCGTGCCCGCCCTCTTCGTTGATCAGCACGTAGAACAGGTAGATGCAGCCCTGCGTCGGGTCGTCGAGCACCTGGCACACCGGGTCGCCCGGGGGCGGATTCGGCGCCGGGTTCAGCGCGGCCCGGATCGACGCGCGCCCGGGGTTGGCGATCGGGGTCGGCGGCAGCCCGGGGTTGAGGTACGTGTTGTACGGACCGGGGATCTGACGCATCTCCGAGAACTCGGTGACACCGTCGGGCGCTCCGTACCGCACAGCGGCGTCGATCGCCAGGTTCATGCCGATGAAGAGACGGTTGTAGATCACCCGGGCGATCTTTGCCCGATCCTCGTCGAGCTTGGCTTCCTTCTCGATCATCGACGCGATGATCAAGATCTCGTAGGGCGTGCGGCCGAGTTCGGCGGCGCGGGCTTCCAAGTCCTCCTGGGCTGCCACACGCTCCATGATCTTGATCATGCGGTCGACGACCTGGGCCTCGTTGTCGGCGTTCGACACCTGGTAGGT
>CAXBAZ010000903.1:0-1943 GCA_963973395.1 uncultured Acidimicrobiaceae bacterium | reverse complement strand
TGGCGCGCGACACGCCGAGCTCGTCGGCGATCGTCTGGAGGGTGACACGCGACGACACGGGACCATCCTGGCCGATCGTGACGCCCGACCCGACGATCGTGTCGGTGTCAGGCAGCCGTGAGCTGTTCGACGGCCGTCAGTTCCTCGGCCAGGACGCTCGCGAAGCGGTTGGCGGCCCAGAGCTTGGTGGTGCCGCTGTCGCGCTGCGACCAGGGCACCTCGACGCGCATCTCGGTCAACTGGTCGGTGCCGGTGAACGTGCAGTCGGTGCCGGCCAACGTGTCGAGACCGCCGTCGATGCGGATCCCGTCGTCGAGGGTGGTGGTGATCGTGGTGCTGCGGGGCGAGGCCGATCGAGATGCGGCGGCATCCAACCCGGCCGAGACGGCGGCACCGAGACGAGCCGTCACCGTCGCCGGGGAGGCGTCGATGTAGTGGGTGAGGACGAGCTTCATGGATCGGTCTTTCTGAATCGATTGAGGTCTAGATCGATACAGTAACGGTCGGACCGGAGAACTCCGACATGACACCCGTCACGTCGACCAGTCGGTGACCGGCCGTGCCGCCACGTACCCTGCAGTCATGCGAGTCTTCTTCACCGGTGGCAGCGGCAAGGCGGGACGACATGCGGTGGCGCATCTCGTCGAGCAGGGACATCGGGTGGTGAACGGTGACCTGGTGCCGCTCGGTCATCCCGACGTGGCCGACCTCCGCATTGACCTGACCGACTCCGGACAGGTGTTCAACGCGCTGGCCGCGTTCGCCGACGGCGACGAACTCGACGCCGCCCGGGGTGTCCCCGGCTACGACGCGGTCGTGCACTTCGCGGCGATCCCGTCACAGTTCGTCCGCCCTGACAACGAGACGTTCCGCGTCAACGCGATCAGCACCTACAACGTGCTCGACGCGGCCGTGAAGCTCGGGATCCCGAAGGTGGTCTTCGCCAGCTCCGAGACCACGTACGCGATCTGCTTCGCGGAGGGCGAGCTGCGGCCGGAGTACGTGCCGGTCGACGAGGAGCACCCGACGGTGCCGCACGACAGCTACGCCATGTCGAAGGTCGTGAACGAGGCGACGGCGCGGTCGTTCCAGGCCCGCTCGGGCATCGACGTCTACGGGTTGCGGATCAACAACGTGATCGAGCCGCACGAGTACGAGACCGATTTCCCCACCTACGTGGCCGATCCCGGACTGCGGCGCCGCAACATCTTCGCCTACATCGACGCCCGCGACCTCGGTCACATGGTCGACCGCTGCCTGCACACCGACGGATTGGGCTTCGAGGTGTTCAACGTGTCGAACGACGACACGTCGGTCGGCATCACGAGCGACGAGATCTACGAGCGGTTCTACGCCGGCATCCCGCGCCGCCGCGAGATGGGCGAGTTCGAGACCTTCTACTCCAACGACAAGGCCAAACGACTGGTCGGTTTCGCCCCTGAGAGCCGCTGGCGGGAGCAACTCGGTTGACCGGGCGCGAGCGTCGTCCCGTCGTTGTCACACCAATGGGTGAAGATGGTGCCGGCTTCGTCAACTGGGTAACGGACGTCAGATGACAGCCGATGTAGTCAGTGCACGGTGGCCGGCCCCGCGTCGTCCGGAGCGGCGGAAATCGGGACCTTCGGGGCCGGCCCCTGCACCGTCCCGGCATCGTGGACGGATGATGGTCGACGGTGAAACCACCCGTCGGCGAGACACGACTAGCTTCTGGTTGCGGCAGACGAACCCATCGGAACCAGTGGGTGTCGGTCGGTCGGTAGTGCGAGGAAACGAATGAGCGACATCGAGCCCTTTGGCTTCCCGAACGACCCGGCCCCAGATGCCGCCGACGACCGCTCGACGACCGGCACGCCCGGTGGTGTCGCTCTGCAATTCCTGCAGTGGCCGCTCTGGGCGCGGATGGTGATTCCTGCCCTGTTGCTCGGAGTGATCAGCCTCTTGTA
>CAXBAZ010000902.1:0-1950 GCA_963973395.1 uncultured Acidimicrobiaceae bacterium | reverse complement strand
CGGTGCCCGGACACCGACCGTCGGGCGGCTCCGCCGGCGCGCCCGAACCACGAATGCCCCGGACGACGTCGTCCGGGGCATTCGAGTTGGGGTGTTCGAACAGGGGGTGTTCGAACGGGGGATTTCGAGTGGTCAGACCGGAGTCGTACCGTTAGTGGCCCCGTCGTCCGGACCGACGGTGTCGGTGATCGCGGACCCGGCTGTGTCGACGACGTCGGCGACCCGATCCGACGTGGCACCCGCCACGTCGCTGATGTTGCTCGTGATCGAACTCACTGCCGAGCTGGAACGCACCTTGTCGACGGTCGAACTCGCAGTCGATGCGACTCGATCGCGCTGCTCGGGGGACATGTTGTAGATCAGGTACCCGCCGACGAAGGCACCAGCGAGGAATCCGGTGGAGAACTTCATGGTCGAATGGTTCCCCGGCCGGATCGGATCAAACCTGCTGAGATCCTGTTTCTCATGCCGACCGCAGTGCTGCGATCAGCTGACGCTTCGACATGGTGCTGCGGCCGTCGATGTCCAGTTCCTGGGCACGGTCGTACAGTTCCGACTTCGTCCATTCCTCGTAGGCGATGCCGCGGGGAGACGCGTCTGGGTCGACCGTTGCCGTCGCGTCGTCGAGCAATTCGCCCGCTGCCTCGCGTCCGGCAGCACCGGTGTCGCCGGCCTGACGCTTGGCCTGACCGACCGTCTGTCTGGCGGTGGTCTGGGCGACCTTCGCGGTGCGTTGTACGGCGGACCGTGCCTGACCGGCGGTCTGCTTGGCGGTGGTCCCGGCCATCTCGGACGTGCGGTCGACGGCCGACCTGGCCTGGCCGGTGGTCGTGCGGGCACCTGTGCGGGCCGTGCTCACCACCGTGTCCACCCGTCGTGCCACGTCGGACACCACGGAGACGACCACGTCGTTGGTACGGCGGACCGTCGCGCGACCGAGTGCGAAGGACTTGGCCGGGAGCAAGGGAAGCCGGCTCTCGATCTGGTCGAGGCGCTGCGTGAGGTCAATCGTGGAAATCGTCATGAGTCGGGGTTACCCGCCGGTAGAGGCACCGAAACGTGGATCGATCCCACGCTTGAACTCCGATGCGGCGGGGCATGGTCGGCGCATGAGCACCTCTACGAACAGCAGCGAGCTTGTCGGCGTGTCGGAGGAACGAGCCGCGGGCCTGCGCCGCCTCAACCTCGGCCTCGGCGCACTCCACCTGGTGTCGGGCGTGCTGATGGTCGTGCTCGGCGACCGGTCGTTCGAGCTCCCCGTCACCACGTTCTCCACCAACGGACCACCGGGTACACCGATCAGCGACGGTACGTTCACCGACATCGGCGGGATCCCGCTGGCGTGGGGCACGGCGACCTTCATGTTCCTCTCGGCGCTGTTCCACTTCATCGTGGCGACCGTCGGGTTCGGCACCTACATCGACGAGCTCCGCCACGGCCGCAACCGGTTCCGCTGGGTCGAGTACTCGCTGAGCGCGACGTTGATGATCGTGCTGATCGCCGGCATCACCGGGATCACCGACATCGCGGCGCTGATCGCGATCGCCTTCGTGAACGCGGCGATGATCCTGTTCGGATGGGCGATGGAGGTCGCCAACGAGCCGGATCGCACCGGCACCTGGTGGAGCCCCTTCTGGTTCGGTTGCGTGGCCGGAATCGGTCCGTGGCTGGCGATCGCCGCCGCGCTGTTCGCAGGCCTCAGCCTCGACGGGGCCGAGCAGCCGCCCACGTTCGTCTACGGCATCCTCGTGTCGATCTTCGTGCTCTTCAACTGCTTCGCCATCAACCAGTGGCTCCAGTACCGGGGCGTCGGCACATGGAGCGACTACGTCTTCGGCGAACGCGCCTACGGCGTGCTCAGCCTCGTGGCCAAGAGTGCGCTCGGTTGGCAGATCTTCGCCAACACGCTCGTGGGCTGAGCGCCGCCGACCGCCCCCGTGGCGTGGCTGG
>CAXBAZ010000901.1:0-1953 GCA_963973395.1 uncultured Acidimicrobiaceae bacterium | reverse complement strand
TGCCGGTGAGTTCGACCAGCTCGGCGAGCGC
The DNA here is from genome assembly GCA_963973395.1 of uncultured Acidimicrobiaceae bacterium. Lineage (GTDB taxonomy): Bacteria > Actinomycetota > Acidimicrobiia > Acidimicrobiales > Ilumatobacteraceae > Ilumatobacter. The sequence continues at coordinate 1,922 of CAXBAZ010000901.1, read as the reverse complement.
GTGGGCGTGCCGTCCCGGGCCGCACCCGACGTCGAGCACCCGCATGCCGGCCTCCAGACCGAGTGCCGGCACCAGGAACTCGACCTCCTGGCGCGTGCCCTTCGTGAACGAGTAGCGCAGGTAGGCCGCACCCAGGTGGTCGGCGACGTCCTCGAACCAGTGCTCGACCGCCATCAGGTCGCGTCCACCATCGGGTTCGTCAGTTCTTGGCTGCTGCCCAGGTCGAGCCCCAGCTCACGTTGACCTCCAGGGGCACGTCGAGGTCGGCCGCGTGGCGCATGATGTCGATGATCTGGCCGCCGACGTCGTCACGCTCGGCGTCGGGCACCTCGACGATGACCTCGTCGTGGACCTGGAGCACGACCTCGCTCTCACATCCACCGGCTTCGAGCGCCTCGTCGATGCGCACGAGCGCGACCTTGAAGATGTCGGCCGCCAGGCCCTGGATGCCGGCGTTCATCGCCTGGCGCTCACCGGCTTGACGGATCCGCCAGTTCGAGTTGAGCAGCTCGGGGATCGGACGCCGGCGACCGAACAGCGTCTCGGTGTAGCCGGTCTTGCGGGCCTCCTGCACGGTGGCGTCCATGTACGCCTTCACGTTGGGGAACGCGACGAAGTACGCGTCGAGGATGACCGCCGCCTCGTCGGTGGGGATGTTGAGCCGCTGCCCGAGCCCGTACGCCTCCATCCCGTACGCCAGGCCGTACGACACCATCTTCGCCTTCGAGCGCTGGTCGAGCGTCACGTCGGCGGGCTCGACGCCGAACACGCGGGCCGCCGTGGCGTTGTGGATGTCCTGACCGCTCGTGAAGGCGTCGATGAGGCCCGGGTCGGCGGCGAGATGGGCGATGCACCGCAGTTCGATCTGGTTGTAGTCGGCGACGAGCAGCGTGCGACCCTCCGGCGCCACGAACGCCGTGCGGAACACCCGACCTTCGTCGCTGCGCACCGGGATGTTGTGCAGGTTGGGCTTGTCGGAACTCAGCCGGCCCGTGCGAGCGACCGTCTGGTTGAACGTGGCGTGGATCCGGCTGTCGGCCGCGATCTCGTGCAGCAGCCCCTCCCCGTAGGTGCCGCGCAGCTTCTCGACCTCACGATGGCGGAGCAGGGGGACGATGAACTCCGGCCACTGGTCCTTCAGCTTCTCCAGCGTCTGGGCGTCGGTCGAGTAGCCCGACTTGGTCTTCTTGACGCCGACCGGGCTGAGTTCGCGCTCGTCGAACAGCAGGGCGCGCAGCTGCGTCGGCGAGTTCAGGTTGAGGTCGTCCTTGCCGGCGACCGCTCTGAGTTCGGCGCCGAGGGTCTCGACCTCGGCGGTCAGACGAGCGTTGATCGAGCGCAGCGCGTCGGCGTCGACCCCCACGCCGACGTGTTCCATCTTCGCCAGCACCCGCACCAACGGGTTCTCGATCGAGTGGTACAGCGTCGCCATCCCGTGCGCGTCGAGGCTGGCCCCGATCGGACCCGCGATGTGATGGACGGCGAGCGCGTCCCGTCCCGCGCGCTCCGCCGGCGTCACGGCGTTCCCGTCGAGGTCGAGCTGTCCCGACGACGCCGCCTCGTCGCTCGGCGGAGCGAACTCGGTGAACTTCGTGAGCAGGTCGGCGAGTTCGTACCTGGCCTCGGCCGGATCGATCAGGTACGCGGCGATCGCCACGTCGAGCTGCAACCCGCGCACGTCGATGTCGGCGTCGAGCAACGAGCGCATCAGCGGGCGGACCGTGTGGCCACGCACCCGGCCGTGTCGACCGAGGGCGTCGGCGACGGCGTCGTCGCGCAGGTACTCCCCGGGCACCCACGCGACCGACGAGGTCGATGCGTCGGTGACGAACGCCAGGCCCTCGAGTCGGCTGCGGCCGGGCTCGCCCTCCCACACCGCGGCCACATCGAGCACGTCGAGGCCCGAGATCGCAGCGGCCGCC
>CAXBAZ010000900.1:0-1964 GCA_963973395.1 uncultured Acidimicrobiaceae bacterium | reverse complement strand
TGTCGAGTCCGGGTGGTTCGGGTCGTGGCGGGTGGTGGATGGTCGGCTGCACGGGGGGCGCCGGTTGCCGTGGGGCGAGGTCGTTCTGGTGGATCCATGTGGTGAGGGGTTCGGCGAGGGCTCGGTGGTGGCCGCCGGTTTGGTGGAGGTGGTGGGCGGCGTTGACGAGAGCGGCCGGTGGCGGGGTGTGGCCGGTGGCCCAGGCGTGCCAGGTGTCGAGGGCGTCGAGGCGTTGCTCTGCGGTAGCGAGTCGGTTCTCGTAGCGGTCGAGGGTGCGGGGGAGTTGCCGGTCGATCTTGAGCTGCTGCTGTAGCCGGTGGTGTTCCTGTCGGAGCTGATCGCGTTGGTCGAGCAATGGCCGTGCGCGGCGGGTGAGTTCGTCGAGCGCGGTGCGGGCGGTGGCGGCGTCGTCGTTGGCCTCAGCGAGGTCGCGGCGTGCGATCCTGCGGTGGAGCCGTCCTGTGTTGGCGAGTTCTCGTTCGGCGTCGCGTCGGCGTTGTTCGGCGTGGTGGAGGTCGGTCGTGGTGCGGGCGATCGCGTGGTCGTGTGGTGCGCAGCGGGGTTCGAGGTCGGTGAGTCGTCGGCCGAGCTGGTCGATGCGCTCCCGGAGCTCCGCATCACGTTGCTGTTCGGCAGTGTGCGCAGTGGTGGCGTCGGCGAGTTCGGTTCGGGCGGTCCGGTGGAGGTGGGTGAACCAGTCGGGGATCTCGCATCTTGGCTGCAGCGAAGTCGTCGGAACAGCGGCGGCGAGTTCTTGTCGGGTTCGGGTGGCGGGGTGGTCGGCGCGGTCGGTGGCGAGGATGTGTTCGAGGACGTCGATGGCGTCGGTGATGTCGTGGGTGTCGGTGACGACGCAGACGAGGTTGGTGGCCCGTCCGCGGGTGATGGCGACGTAGAGGCCGCGGCAGGTGGTGGCGGGTGTGGCGAGTGTGATGGATCCGGTGGCGGTGTCTGATTGGTTGCCGGGTTCGGTGGCGGCGTAGCCGAGTTGGACGTGTTCGGTGACGTAGGTGTGAGGGAGGGTGATGGTGCCGTGTCCGTCGATGCGGGTCACGGTCAGATCGCCGGTCGGGGCGATGTGGTCGATGGTCCAGTAGTCGCGGTTGCGGACGGAGTCGCCGCAGGTGGTGTGGAGGAGGCGTTGGTTGTGTCGGGTGACGATTAGGTCGCCGACGAACAGTCGTCCGTCGCCGTGGTGGATGCCGGCGCCGAGTTGTCCGGTCTCGAGACGGTGAGCTTGCACGGCTTGGTTGATGGCGTCGACGTGTTCGTTCGTGGTCGTCGTGACGGCGATGTGTTCGCCACGAAAACGCGCACTCATCCAGAAGTTGGCGATGTTGTCGCAGTGCTCGGCGAAGGGTGCGGGGTGGATGCGGTCGTGGTCGAGGTAGGGCTGGAGGCCGGTCGGGTCGCCGTGTCGCAGCTTGAGGGATGCGGCGGCTTCCCAGTCGTTGTCGAACCGGTGGATGGTGTCCAACTCGATCGTGCGTCCGGTGGCGCAGAGTTCGGCGAACATCCCGCCACGGCCGACGGCTTGGAGCTGTTGAGGGTCACCGATCAGTGCGAGCCGCCAGTGGTGCTCATCAGTCAGAAGGGTGAGTCGATACAGGTCGCTGGTGGCGAGCATGCCGGCTTCGTCGATCACCACCGTGGTGCCGGGAGCGAGGTCCCAGTCGGGTCGGGGTGGCCGGTCCGGGCGGGTGTGTTCGTAGACGAGCTTGGCGACCGTGTCACAGGCCATCCCCGTCCCGGTTTCGAGGACACGGGCGGCCTTCGCGGTGGGGGCGAACCCGACCACCTGTCGGCCGTGTGTGGTGAGGTCGTCGGCGGCGGTGCGGAGCATGGTGGTCTTGCCTGCCCCGGCCGGGCCGACGACGAGCACCAACCGCTCCGTGCCGGCGACCGTGGATGCGCCTTCGGCTTGCATCAAATCCAACCCGGTCGTGTCGATCGTCGGGGACGGG
>CAXBAZ010000899.1:0-1967 GCA_963973395.1 uncultured Acidimicrobiaceae bacterium | reverse complement strand
GAGTTCGATCCCCGACCACATCAGGATGTCGCGGCCGCACAGATGGAACACCTTCGAGAAGTGTTCGAAGTCCTTGGTGGTCTCCTTGATCCCGACGATGTTGTCGTGGGCCCGTCGCAGGCGCGCCACCGTCTCGGGAGCGACGTCGACGGCGGTTCGGACCGGCACGTTGTAGACGACGATCGGCATCGACGGAAACGTCGAGGCGACGGCCGAGTACCACTGGAACAGCCCCTCTTGCGTGGGGCGCGAGTAGTACGGCGTGATCACCAGTGCGAGATCGGCACCGAGGTCGATGGCGGCCTGCGTCAGTTCCAGCGTCTCGTCGAGCTTGGCGCTGCCCGTGCCGGGCACGAACGGCACCCGGTCGCCGACGACGTCGGCCACCGTGCGCATCGCGGCGATGCGTTCCTCGACCGTCTGTGCGCTCGGCTCACCGGTCGAGCCGCCGATCGAGATGCCGTGCGAGCCGGCTTCGAGCTGCCAGCGCGTCAGGTTCTCGATCCCGGCATGGTCGACCGCACCGTCGGCCGTGAACGGGGTCACGATCGGTGCGATGGAGCCTCGTACCGACGCAGGGTCGGATCGGAACTTCACGAGTCGGCCTCGTCCATCGCGTCGCCCATTCGGCGGAGCAGCACCCGTGCGGTGTTCATCCGATGGTGGCGGGCGAACCGCTCGATGGTCTCGGGACAGCTGCCGGACTCGATCAACCCGAGCAGTTGGTCGTGCTCGGCGACGCTGTCGGTCGCGCGCTCGGGAATGAGCGTGAACGCGGCACGCCGGGTCGTCTCGAGCACTGCCCATTCCCGGTCGAGCAGGCCGAGCAGATGACGATTGGGACATGCGCCGAACAACGCCTCGTGGAAGCGCCGGTTGTGATGCGAGAACTCCTCGGCGTCGAGCCGCTCCAACGACCGATGCAAGAGCTCGTTGATGTCACGCGCCCGTCCGAGGTCGGTCGCCGTGAGATGTGGGGCGGCCAGCCCGAGCGCGATCCCCTCGAGCGCCGCGACCGTCTCGACCGTCTCTGCATATCGGTCGACGTCGATCGATCGAACCGTCGCACCGACGTTGCGCGTGTAGGTCACGAAGCCGTCGGACTCGAGCCGCCTGATCGCTTCGCGGACCGGGACCACACTGATTCCCATGGAACGGGCGAGCCGGTCGAACACGAGCCGATCGCCCGGTTGGTACTCGCCGGCGCGAATCGTCTGCAGGATCCGATCGTAGGCCCGCTCGGCTTTGGATTCCGGGACGGGTCGGGGTACTCGAATCGCCGTGGCCGCGCCGCGCCGCATGGTCGTCATCAGTCGCCTTCTCCAGTCGTGTCAGGTGCGAACATATACGATTCTATCACGCTCGTCGGGTTGACGACCACTCCGGTCCGGCGCTCGGTCCACAACGCCAGGTTGCTCAGGCTGCTGCCTGGCGCCTCCTCGTCGTCCGCGACGTCGTAGCTCGAACGCGTCAGCTCGGTCATCGGCAGGTCGATCCCGTGTTGGCGAGCGAGGTCGGCCGCGATGTCGACGTCCTTGCGCATCAACGACAGCCGGAACGGATCGTCGAAGGTGCGGGTGAGGATGCGCTGACCGATGTGGTTGCGAGTGATCCACGACCCCGACGTCGACTCGTTGAAGACGTCGGTCATCGCGGTCGCGTCGAGTCCCGCCGCGACGCCGAGCGCCAGCCCTTCGAGCGTCCCCTGGAACGTCATCGCGGTGATCAGATTGCTGATGCACTTCATGACGTGGCCGGATCCGAGTGGACCGAGGTGGAAGGTCGCCCGCCCGAGCACGTCGAGGAGCGGGCGCGCGAGGTCGACGTCCTGGGCCGTTCCGCCCACCATGAACACCAACTCGGCCGCTTGGGCACCCCATTCGGCGCCCGACACCGGAGCGTCGATCATGCGCACGCCGACCGCATCGAGCGCAGCCGCCGTCTCTCTGGTGATCCACGGTTGCGCC
>CAXBAZ010000898.1:0-1968 GCA_963973395.1 uncultured Acidimicrobiaceae bacterium | reverse complement strand
CCGGGGTGAGCCGGTCGGGCAGGAGCGGCTCGTGGCGGAGAAACCGGACGACCGCCGCCGAGGTCGTGAACAGCACCGGGATCGACGCGGCGTCGGTCCAGTCGCACTGCGTGCGCCGGTCGCGCATCTCGTCGAGCAGATCGTGCGCCCGGGCGGCGATGCCGTCGAGATCCCAGAGCCGGCGTGCGAGCGAGCCGGGCTCGACACCGGTGATCGCGCCGGTCGTGACCAACCACCCCGGCTCGCTCGGAGCGACGCCGAGATTGGCGGGACGACACCAGATGTCGGGCCGCAACTCGCCGTAGCGGCCGTTGGCCATGATCGACCGGAACCGGCGCCGCTCGGCGAGGTCGCGTTGATCGTCCACGGTCACGATGGTGTGCCACCGCCCGTCCCAGTCGCCGGACGGTGCCCGCCGGCCTTCGTCCTGGGCGCCCTGGCGATCGACCTGCCGGCCGGCGAGCCGGTAGCGGCCGTCGATCGACTCGACGTCGCCGGTCGCGACCATCCGTGACAGTGCGGTGCGCATCGTGCCCCCGGGGATGTCGAACAGCTCGGCCATGGCGACCAGGGCGCGGGCCGGTAGCTCGGGTGGGTGGGTGCCGAGCAGGATCGACAGCGCGATCGAGCGTGCGTTCAGCGGTCGCAGGACGGTGCTGTTACCGAGCTTGCTCATCGTGATCGACGAGTGTAACATCACGATATGACCGTGGTCTCCACCGATCGCCGAGCGACGGCACCCGTCGACAACGCACCCGTCGCGCCCGTCAACCCCGTCAACCCCGTCAACATGGTGCCGACCGGTTTGCCCGATGTGCTGCCGACCGACCGGCTCAACGAGCGTGGCAAGCCCACGCGTGAGCTGCGAGACCGGTTGCGACGGATCCCGAACCTCCGCAACGTGGTCGCGGTCGGGGCCACGCTGGCGCAGTCGTACGGTGTGGTCGTCGGGGCCGCGGTGCTCGACACCTGGTGGGCGTACCTGCTCGCGTTCGTGCTGATGACGCGTGGCCACGTGTGCCTCAACATCCTCGGCCACGAGGCGGCTCACCGGCTGTTGTTCACGAACCGGCGGGCCAACGACTGGGTCGGTCGGTTCCTGGCCTACTCGTCGTACCAGGCGATGCTGGCCTATCGCCGGGCCCATTTCGCTCACCACCGCGACGAGATGGGTCCCGACGAACCCGACGCCTCGCTCTACGCCGGCTATCCGATCCCGGCCGACTCCTGGCGCCGCAAGTTGCGCCGCGACGCGATCGGGATCAGCGCGTACAAGAACTTCCGCGTGCTGTTCGGCGCGATCCGCAAGCGCCGGTCCGAGGCGCTCCAGATCGCTGCGTTGCACGTGGTGTTGCTCGGTGCCTCGATCGTGTTCATGCGGCCGCTGGCGTACGTCGTGTGGATCCTGTCGTGGTCGACGCTGTGGCGCGTCTCCAACCGACTGCGCTCGATCGCCGAGCACGGTGGGATGATCCGGTCGAAGGATCGCCGCGAGACGACCCACGTCATCCGGCAGTCGCTGCTCGCCCGATACTGGATGGTGCCGTACCACACCGGTTGGCACCTGGCCCACCACGTCGACATGGGGGTGCCGTGGCGGAACCTGCCGGCGCTGCACGACGAACTCGTGCGGAGCGGGTGGATCACGCCCGACCTCGAGTACCCGACGTACCGGTCGTTCTGGAGGGCGGTGTCGGCCGGGCAGGGCCGCAGCGATCGGGCCGAGGGCGTGAGCTTCCTCGCCTTCGACGACTGAGAACTGTCAGCCCAGCACGATCAGCCGAGAACGATCAGACCGGCACGATCAGCCCAGCACGATCAGCCCAGCACGATCAGCCGAGCAGTTCGACGACGTCGTTCACCACGAGGTAGATCAGGAACCCGATCACCGTGGTGCCGAGCACCGTGTAGTGCCAGCGTTTCGAGTGGTCGGCACGCCAGAACCGCCGGATGCTCATCGTGATCGCG
>CAXBAZ010000897.1:0-1969 GCA_963973395.1 uncultured Acidimicrobiaceae bacterium | reverse complement strand
TGCTGTACGAGATCGCAACGAGCTCGCTGCACCGCCTGAACGCGACGGCCGCCGCGGTCTGGGACGCGTGCGACGGGACCCAGGACGTCGACGCGATCGTCGCTGCGCTCGCCACGACCTACCCGCCGGTCCCCGTCGTCGAGGTCGCAGCCGGCGTCCACTCGGTGCTCGAGGAGCTCGCTGCCAGCGGACTCGTCACGTCACCGTCCGTCGAACAGCTCGAGCACGGCGGCGAGTAGCGCGACGGGGCCGTCAGGCACCACCGGCACAGCGAGCGTCTCCGCGAGGTGGTCTCGCAGGAGCTCCAGGGACTCCTGCGCGCGGTCCACGTCGGGGATGCGCTCGAGGAGGCCGACCACCGCCGCGAGGCGCCGGGCCGGGGAATCGCTCATCGGGTCGAGCGGCACGGCCCACGCGTTGATGGGATAGCGACCTGCGGCGACGTGCACGGAGCCGGTTGCGGCACCCAAGGTGGCATCGAGCGCGTCCAGCGCGTCCCGATGGAACGAGAGCACCGGCGCCGGCACTCGAACGGCGCCATCGCCGAGATCGATCGCGACCCGCGGCGCGTCTGCAACGCGGATCCCAGCGACCGCGAGGCGCCGCCCGTGTCGCATCAGGGCCCTACGCCACGACGGCGGAGCCAGCACCGATCGACCAGGACCGTCAGGTTGCAACCCCAGCCGGAGAGCTCGGATCCTCCGAACGGTTCGAGCTGGTGCGCGAACGACCGGACGACATCGCTGGGTCGCTGGCTCCTGGCCACCTGTTGGCACGCCCGGTACAGCAGGTGCAGACGGGCTTCCCCCGAGCGCTCGGCCCCAGCGAAGCCGCCGACTCGCAGCGACCAGTTCGCCTGCACACGGTCATCCACGAGGACCGGACGGAGGTCAGGCTCGAGGATCGCCGCCACGTCGGCGCGCGAGATCCGCAGCCCGAGGTGCCACCCACCCACAGCCAGCGTGTACGAGGCCGCCCACCCGAGGCGGTCGAGGTCGGGTCCTCAGCCGTTCGGCGGGTCGACCAGGTAGCGCGGCTCAGCCACGGGAGCGGAACCACCCGACGGTGGAGGCGAGCCCTTCGGTGAGCGGCGTCGGTTCCACGTCGGCGAACAGCGAGCGAAGCCGTGCCGTGTCGGCCTGGGAGTGGGGGACGTCGCCGGCCCGGACGGGGAGGTGCTCGACCTCCAGCGACCGGCCGAGGAGCTGCTCCAGCTGGGCGATGACCTCGAGCAGCGTCACGCGGGTGCCGAAGGCCAGGTTCATCGGCTTCGGGTCGGACACGCGCCGCTCGATCGCATCGGCGAGGACGGCGCACACCGAGCTGACGTGGGTGAAGTCCCTGCTCTGGGTGCCGTCACCGTGCACCGGCAGTGCGCGACCGGCGAGCGCAGCATCGACGAACGCCGGGACCACAGCCGCGTAGGCGTGCCCTGCCGCCTGGAGCCGGCCGAAGACGTTGAAGAAGCGCACGGCGAGCGCATCCATGCCGTACGACGCAGCCCAGGCGAGCGCGTAGGACTCCGTCGCCAGCTTGGACGCGGCGTACGGGCTCACCGGGCGGGGGGCGAGGTCCTCGTGCTTGGGCAGGGTCGGGTTCGCGCCATACACCGACGAGGACGACGCGACGATGACCTGCGCCATCCGACCGTCGCCCCCAGCGGCCCGCCGGATCGCTTCGAGCACCTCTGCCGTGCCGGTGGCGTTGACGAGGTGCGACGCCATCGGGTCCGCGATCGAACGAGGGACCGACGGGCGGGCGGCGAGGTGCACGACGGCGTCGGCCCCGTCCATCACGTCGTCGAGCGCGGCCCGGTCGAGGATCGAACCCTCGACGAAACGGACGCCGACGCCGTCGAGGTTCGACCTGGCGCCAGTCGACAGATCGTCCAAGACGATGACGTCGTGGCCGCGCTCGGTCAGGAACGCCGAGAGGTTCGCTCCGATGAACCCCGCTCCGCCAGTGACCA
>CAXBAZ010000896.1:0-1970 GCA_963973395.1 uncultured Acidimicrobiaceae bacterium | reverse complement strand
CCGAAGGTGCAGCAACTGGCGCGCGTAGTCCCAGTCGTACACGGCCTGCGCGGCGTCGATGCCCTCGTAGCACTGCAGCCGGATCAGTTCGCCACCGGTCCAGGCCGACAGCACCTTCGCCAGTTCGGTCTTGCCCACTCCGGCCTCGCCCTCGAGCAGGAGCGGCCGCCGGAGCTCGATCGCGAGGAAGACCGCGGTGGCGAGCCCGTCGTCGGGGAGGTAGCCGTGGTTCGTGAGCGCGGCGCTGACGTCGGCGGGAGTCACGATGCGAACCTACCCGCTGTCAGCTGTCGAACCCGAGGCCCATCCGGTCGAGGCCCTTGAGCCACAGGTTCCGCTTGCCGGTCTTGTCCTCGCGGCCGAGCGACCAGCGGGTGGCCTGGATGCCGACGAACCGGAACGGCTCGGGAGGGAACGGCAACGGACGTGACTGCACGAACTCGGTCTGCGTCGCCACCGAACGCCGACCGTGCAACAGGTCGAGCATCACCGCCGCGCCGAAACGCGACGCGGCGACGCCCAGACCCGTGTACCCGAGTGCGTATCCGACCCGGCCGCCCATCGCCCGGCCCCAGAACACGCTGAACCGGCTGGACGTGTCGATCGCCCCACCCCAGATGTGGGTGAAGCGGACGTCGTCGAGTTGGGGGAACGTCTCGAAGAAGTGCCGGCTGAGTTTGGCCCACGTCTCGGGCCGGCTCTCGAACTCGGCCGACACCTTGCCGCCCCAGTAGTAGACCGCGTCGTAGCCGCCCCACAGGATCCGGTTGTCGGCGGTGAGCCGGTAGTAGTGGAACTGGTTCGCCAGATCGGACAGTCCCTGCCGCTGCTCCCAACCGATCGAGGCCATCTGCTCGTCGGTCAGCGGCTCGGTGACCATGCAGTAGTCGTAGACCGGTGCGATGTAGTTGCCGAGTCGCTTGAGCACCGGCTTGAACGCGTTGGTGCACAGTGCGACCTTGCCGGCCCGGACCGTGCCGAGCGGAGTGGTGACCATCACGCCGATGCCATCGCGCTTGAGATCGGTCGCCTTCGTGTCTTCGTACACCCGGACGCCGAGCGATTCGGCCGTGCGCTTGAGCCCCCACACCAGCTTGGCGGGGTCGACGATCGCGCACCCGTTCTTGTCCCACATGCCGCCGGTGTAGATGGGGGAGTGGACCTGCGCCTGCATCGCTTCGGCATCGAGCCACTCGACGTCGTTGCCGAGCTGCAGCATGAACTCGTAGTCGTCACGCAGCTCTTCGAAGTACGACGGAGGGTGGTTCGTGTTGGCCACCTCGATCACGCCCGTGCGCTGGTAGTCGCACTCGATGCCGTACTTCGTGATCGCCCGCTCGATGTCGTCGAGGTTGCGGACGCCGAGCTCCTCGAGCAGCTCGACCTCGTCGGGCCACCGGGCGCGTGCGTTGGCGATGCCGTGGGTGAGGCTGGCGTCCATGAACCCGCCGTTGCGGCCGCTCGCCGCCGACCCGACCGTCGCGGCCTCGATCAGCACGACGTCGCGGGAGGGGTCGCGCTCCTTGGCGATGATCGCGGTCCACAGCCCGGTGTAGCCACCGCCCACCACGCAGAGGTCGCAGCTCTCGGTCCGCACGAGTGTCGGGTTGGAGTCGGGCTCGTCCGCGCCGTCGTACCAGTAGGCGTACTGGTCGGCGTCGGCGATCGCGTCGAGGTGGCGCTGGTCGATCCGGTCGGGTGACCGGTCATGGTCGTGGAACGGTTGGTCGTGGAATGGTTGGTCGTGACTGCTGGACATCTCTCACCTGCCGCTGGGTGCGGCCGAGTGTAGGACCGCTGTGTACCGTCGTCCGGCATGGACCTCGGAATCGCAGGAAAGCGCGCCGCCGTCGCCGCCGCGTCGTCGGGACTCGGGCTCGGATCGGCCAGGGCGCTCGCCGCCGAGGGTGTCGAGGTGGCGATCTGCAGCCGGGATCGGGCCCGGGTCGACGACGCGGCCGCCTCGATCG
>CAXBAZ010000895.1:0-1986 GCA_963973395.1 uncultured Acidimicrobiaceae bacterium | reverse complement strand
CTCGTCCTCGGCGACGGTGTCACCGACGCTCTTGAACCACTGCGTGATGGTGCCCTCGGTGACGGTCTCGCCGAGCTGGGGAAGGGTGACGTCAGCCATGATCGGTAACTCTGCTCCTGTGGTGCGTGTCGATGTGTTGTCGGTTGATTCGTGTCGGTTCGACCGGGCTCAACCGTTGATGCTGCGACCGGTGAGCGACATCATCGTCTCACCGAACAGCTCGGTCAGGCTGGGATGGGGTTGGAAGAATTCGGCGACTTCCGCGACCGTTGCCTCCCAGTTCACGGCCAGGTAACCGCCGGACAACTGCTCGGTCACCCACGGCCCGACCATGTGGACCCCGAGCACCTGGCCCGGCGTGCCGTCGGCGTTCTTCTTGGCGACGACCTTGACCATGCCCTCGGTCTCGCCGACGATCTGGGCGCGGCTGTTGAACTTGAACGGGTGCTTGCCGACGATCACGTCGATGCCGGCTTCCTTGGCCGCATCCTCGCCCGGGCCCGCCCATGCGACCTCGGGATGGCAGTAGATCGCCCACGGCACCCGGTCGTACATGATCGGCATCGGCTGCTCACCCAAGGCGTGCTTCACGACCAGGATCGCCTCGGCGTAGCCGACGTGGGCCAGTTGCGGTGTGTTGATCAGGTCGCCGACCGCGTACACACCCGACTCGCCGGTTCGGCAGTACTCGTCGACCACGACGAAACCCCGCTCGTCGACCTGCACCTCGGTACCGTCGAGGCCGAGCTGGTCGGAGAACGGACGCCGCCCGACGGACACGATGCACACGTCGACGTCGACCGACTCGCCGTCACCGAACTGGACCGATGTGCCACCCGAATCGTTCGGCGTGTGGCCGGTCACCTTCACGCCGGTCTTCGTGGTGATCTGCTTCTGCTTGAAGCTGCGCTCGACGATCTTCGTGATGTCGCTGTCGAGACCGGGCAGGATCTTGGGCAGCCCCTCGAGAATCGTCACCTCGGCCCCGAGGTCGGCGAACGTGGAGGCGAACTCGCAGCCGATCGCGCCGCCACCGATGACGGCGACCCTGGCCGGGACGTGTTCGAGTTCGAGCACCTCGTCGCTGGTCATGATCGGGCCGCCGACCTCGAAGCCCGGGATCGTGCGGGGCACGGAACCGGACGCCAGGATCACGTTGGTCCCCGTGATCGTCGCCGAGCCGCCGTCGTTCATGGCGACCGTGACGGTGCGATCGGGGCCGAGCGATCCGACACCGTTGAACACCTCGACCTTGCGACCCTTGCACATGGCGGCGATGCCGTTGACGAGCCCGGCCACGATCTTCTGCTTGCGCTGCTGGGTCACCGCGAAGTTGACCGACGGCGCACTCGACTCGATGCCGAAGTCGGCGCTGTGGTCGACGTGGCGCTTGACGGCCGCCGTCTCGAGGAACGCCTTGGCGGGGATGCAGCCACGGTTCAGACAGGTGCCGCCCAGGGCGTCCTTCTCGATGAGGGCGACCTGCATACCGGCGGATGCACCGTACAGCGCAGCGGCGTAACCGCCCGGGCCACCGCCGATGACGACGAGATCGAACGAATCATTCACGGCCGAATCACTCACGGTGGCCACCGTATCGCCTTACCCGCGAGTAGCGCACGAGGTCGGGCACCGACGTCGCTCAACCCAGCACCCACCGTGCCTGATCGTCACCACGCTCGTAGAACAGCACCCGGGATGCCCCATCGGCGACGCCGACGTCGAAGTAGACGTGGCAGACGACCGGATCGATCGTGGTGGCTCCACACGCCGCCGGGCGCTCCGGATCGGCGATGACCGGCCGGCCGGATGCGATCAGGCGGAACGGCGCCGAACCGTCGACGTCGTCGACACCGCCGATCGTCACCGTCACATCGAGGACGCCGGACGTCTCCTGCACGTCGTCGACCACGATCGTCATGTCGCCGACCGTGACCGCCTCCCCGATCGCCGCCGGATCGGCCAGCTCGTCCTGGCCCGAGAGCT
>CAXBAZ010000894.1:0-1992 GCA_963973395.1 uncultured Acidimicrobiaceae bacterium | reverse complement strand
GTTCCGCGCGAAGCGCAGCATGGTTTCGATGGTCGGGGGGTCGTCGCCGGCGCAGGTCGGGGACGATTGGAGTACGAAGCCGTGACTGCTGAAGTTCCAGCTCAGGCGAGCGACGTCACGGTCATCGGTCGAGTACGTCGCGGTCGCACCATTGACGTCGAAGGTGTCGATCAGGGTCTCGCCGGGCTGGGAGGGGAAGGCGTCCACGATGCCGGTTGCGCCTTGGAACAGTATGAAGCCGCTGGGGCCGGGTGTGCAGGCTCCGTCTTGTGGTTCGGGGTGTGGTGGGGCCCATGTCCTCAACCATGACGCCGACGGTCCGGCACCGAAACCTGCGGGTTGCTCGGGTCCTTCTTGCCAGCCGTCAGGTATCCATTGGGGTTGGGCGAGTGTCGAGCCGTCGAACACGTCGCGTGATTCGCCGAGCACGATCAGTGCCCGATCACCGAACGGCTGTAAAAGGTCGACGGTGACCGAGCGCGGATGGCCCAGCAAGCGGCACACCGCCGGGCCAGGCGGACGCTCGCCGCGAATGGCGACGCGCACGTCGGTGTCGGATTCCTCGACCGTCGCGCTGTAGCGCATCGTGCATGAATCGCCGGCCTGATAGTCGGCGGCCCCCACGAACAACAGCACCAGACTGGTCCCGTCAGCGTGGGTGCGAGCCCCGGTCCAGCTTCCGGGGCCCAACGGGACGTCGACCAACATGTGGTCGGAGTCGGCAAGCGACGTGGTGACATTGCTTCCGGTGGACGTGGTTGGCGCTTGTGGCTGCGGGATGGCTGGGATCATCGGTCGGTCTTCTGGGTCGATGTCGACCCGCGCGACGTCTGGAAAGTGCTCGATGCTCGCTGCGGCGTCGACAAGTTCGTCGTAGGCGACGCCGTCGACCGTTGAGACGTAGAACGCGGTCGGGATGTTCTCCACGTCGAGTAGTTCGAGGGTGACAGGATCGTCGACGAGCAGCCGGCGGGCTTGCGCGAGGGACTCGTCGGGACCCAGATAGCGGATTCGGTCGGGATCAATGATGTTCGTCAGCCCCGCCAGTGCCTCCCGGATGAACTGCAGCGACTGATCGGATGCACCGGCGTTGACGTAGACGATCATCCGAACCGCGTCGACGAATGGCGGCGATGCCGGTCCTGCCGGCCGGTCGTCGGTGGGCGGTGTCGATACCGATGGCGCAGTCGTTGCCGTGTCGTCGTCACGGCCAACGGCGAAGAGCGCCGCACCGCCAGCGAGCACCAAGCAGGCCGCCGCCACTGCAACGAGACGTCTCGCTGAACCGGTCGGCGGGCGGCGGGTGTCTCGGAGGGCGGCATCGGGCGATGAGGCGTCGACAGGTGATGGTGGGAGTTCGTCGATCATCTCGGCGAACACGTCACGGATGATCGGCCGGAGTTGATCGTCAGTCACAGGTCGTCGTGTCATCGCAGCGCCTTTCTCAGATGTTGGTGGGCACGGTGCACATGGCGACGCACCGTGCCGATGTGAAGCCCGAGGGTCTCAGCGATCTGCGATTCGGTCTGGTCCTCCCAGTAGGCGAGGTACAACACAGCTCGCTGACGTGGCGACAACGCCCGGACCGCGTCACGTACATGGCCCAGATGCGGGCGTTCACCCTCGAGCGGCGGCGCAGCCACACGAACGGTTCGCCGGGACTCGCGGGCCCGTGACCGCCGCATGTTCTGAGCGGCGTTCACGGCTGAGCGAAACAAGTAGCTGCGGGGGTTCCGTACTTGACCGGACATGATCCGCTCCCGACAACGCAGGAACGTTTCAGCGGCCAGATCGTCCGCGTCCGACGGGCCGACCACCACCGCGCAGAACCGACGCAACGGCTCGTGAAGATCGCGCCAAACCTGGTCCGTCAGCGAGCGTGCTTCACTCGTTGGAGTGTCGTCGATCGCATTCATCTACCACAACGACACCACCGCCCGGTCCGTCGCGGACTGAACGTGACCCGGAATCCTGGACACCTGATTACGCGGG
>CAXBAZ010000893.1:0-1994 GCA_963973395.1 uncultured Acidimicrobiaceae bacterium | reverse complement strand
GCCGTTCCGTTCGATGGTGCCGTATATCCAGGAGCGGCTCAAGACGCTGGCCGATGCGCCGGACATGGTCGACTTCATGTACGCCACCGATCCGGACATCGACCACGAGTCGTGGAACAAGGCGACCTCCCCCGAGTACGCCGAGCCGTTGTTGCGTCAGGTGATCGCGGCCTACGAGACGGCCGACTGGAACCACGAGACACTGAAGTCCACCATGGAGGACCTCATGGCCGGGTACGACATCAAGCTGGGCAAGGCGCAGGCGCTGACGCGCGTCGCGGTGACCGGTCGGTCGGTCGGCCCGCCGCTGTTCGAGGCGCTCGAGGTGATGGGTCGCGACGAGTCGCTCCGCCGGATGCGAGCGGCGCTCGCTCTGCTCGATCGATCCGACGGCTGACATCGATCGGCCCGGGTGATGCCTGACCGCAGCGATCCGCTGGCCGACCTCGTCGACCGGTCCGACCCGCCGGAGACGGTCCGTCGCTCCGTCGCGTCGTGGCGGCAGCGGCCGCGGTGGTCGCGGGTGGCGATCGGTGTATTGGGTGCGCTCGTGTTGTACTACCTGGTCTCACTCGCCCAGGTCGTCCAAGCCGGGCGGGCCGACGAGCGCGACCCGGTCGACGCGATCGTGGTGCTCGGGGCGGCGCAGTACGACGGGCGGCCCTCGTCGCAGCTCCGAGCCCGTCTCGATCACGCCGTGACGCTGTGGGAGACCGGCGTCGCCCCGGTCGTGATGGTGACCGGCGGCAAACAGCCCGACGACCGGTTCACCGAGGCCGAGGCGTCGCGTCGGTATCTCATCGATCAGGGGGTGCCCGACGACTCGATCATGATGGAGAACGCCGGACGCACGACGTACGAGTCGCTGGAGTCGGCAGCGACGATCCTGCTGGCGGCCGACCTCGACGATGTCGTCCTGGTGTCGGATCCGTTCCACATGAAGCGATCGGAGCTGATCGCGTCGGGCTTCGGGCTCGACGCCCACGTCTCGTCGACGCCGTCGTCGGTCGTGACGGGGTGGACGTCGGCGCGGCGCCACGTCCGCGAGGCGGCCGGCGTCGCGCTCGGGCGGCTCGTGGGGTTCGAGCGGCTCAGCGAACTCAGCGGCTGACGACACCGGTCGGGGGTGGGCCGCCGAGGAGCGGACGATACACTCACCGGTCGCCTCACTGGGGTGTGGTGTAATTGGCAACACGACAGTTTCTGGTTCTGTTATTCAAGGTTCGATTCCTTGCACCCCAACCATCCGGCGAGCCGCTGGCTCGTCCGGTTGACACAGCTCCGGCGGTAGCGTCGGGGTCGCAGCTTGGCCCGTTCGTCTAGAGGCCTAGGACACCACCCTCTCAAGGTGGCGGCACGGGTTCGAATCCCGTACGGGCTGCCAAGAAGTACCAGGTCAGAGGCCCTCTCCGGAGGGCCTCTCGCCATGTGCGGGGGCGTCTGCTCTTCCGATGCCACTCTTCGGGCAACCTGTCAGCCAACCTGTCAGCCAGCTACCGGGGCCAACCCGTCACCCGGGTACCGGGCCGTGACCGGACCGGATGGTCGTCGTGGAGCGAGCCAATGCCACATCGACGTGAGTTCGGACACGATGCTGTGTGGGTCATCGCGCGTCCGATCGTCGCAGCACGAAGCCGAAGCCGGCAGAGCTGGGCGGCGCTTTCGAGCCGTCGGCGGCAAGGACTGCCACCACCCGAAGGTTTGCCTCGGCCGCCAGATCGGCGAAGCCGGCTTGTGTGTGCCAGTGCAGCACCCACGGTCGTTCCAGCACCCGGCTGACGCCGCTGTCGACGACCTCGTAGCGAAGCGTGGTGACTTGACGGCGAGCGGCATCGTCGTGGTCGGTCGACACCGCGACCACTCGAAGGATGCGGCCCTGTTCATCGATGTGTTCCCGGACCGTTCCGAGCTGATGATCGGGAACGGGTTCCGGGATGAACAATGGGATCAACGCCGCTCCGCCGGGATCGAGATGGGCGCGGATGCGTTCGAGC